>NZ_JBHJTL010000114.1:0-25190 GCF_042264065.1 Streptomyces sp. NPDC056222
GGGACAACAACCGCGACAAGGCCACCCTCCGCGACGACCACGGCCGCACCATCGACACCAAGTCCTGGGGCAACCACCACCACCGCCGCTAACCCCACCGCCGGCTCCCCTGCTCTCCGCTCGTCCACGGCGGAGGGGACCGGCCGACCCTCCTGAGATCGCGTGCGCCGGGCAGCCTGAGCCGCCCGGCGCACGCTGCCCGGCTCAGGCTGCAGACCCTCGGCATCAGGAAAGGCCCGGAGGAAGACGCCTCCGGGCCTCTTGACGTTTCGGCTCAAGTCGGGGGCTACGTAGGCACGTACGGGCGACGGGCTGCTCGACCATGCTCGTGCACGGAGAGGGCCAAGGCCTCCTGCGGCCGCGCGCGTCGTCATGGTGACCACAGGGTCTAGGATCGCGAGCTACTTTGATCGCTCTGACGCGGAAGGGCCTTTGAATGACCAACTGGAGCAAGCGGATAGCCACCCTGTTGGCGGCGACCACCGTGATGGTCGGGGTCTCCCTCGGAACTGGTGCGGGCACCGCAGCCGCAGCCCCCCGGCTCACCTACCAGTCGAGCTGGTATCAGTCGGGGAAATCGGTGGTCGTCTACCTCTATGCCGACGGCGACTACGCCGGGTACGTGAACTGGAACGCGGACCCGGTCGGGATCGACCCCGGAGACGCACTGCGGGCAAACGACGACGCGGCCGACGGGTGGGGCGTCAAGGGGACCGTCTCGGCGCCGGGATGGCTGATCCGCGAGGCCTCCACGCAGGGACACCCGTCCCCCTACACAACCCCGTGGCAGACCGGCAACCTCGACGAAGACAACCAGTACACACTCGACGTGTGCCTGGCCAAGGGCTCGGAGCGGGTTTGCCTCTATGGCTACTTCCGCGTCAAGTCGTAGGCGGATCTCCCACCCCAGGTGGCGGGGAGCAGAGACTTCTGCTGCGACCACCAGAAGCTGACCTCACCTTTCGCCGCGTGGACGCGGGTGTCAATGTCGCACTCGGTCATGGCCAAAGCGAGGTTGATGGGAAGCAGAGATGACGACTCATCAGCACTCAAGTCACCCGCTGAAGCCTCCGCCGGCCACCCCTCCCACCGAGGTCAGCGCGTCCGTCGTACGTCTCACCCGTCCAGGAAGCGGTTCGACCCAATCGCTCCCTGGACGGGTTGCCGAGCCATGACGAGAGTCCAGGAATCGGCCGACCTCTGACTTCGATCTTGTGACGGTCGCAGTCGACGGAATCAGGGGTGACGATGGTGGTCGAGGAGAATGCGGGAATGAGTGAGCAGGTTCCCACCATGACTCCGGCGCTGGTGTTCGATCAGGAGCGCCTACCCGTGCTCGTCGGCGACTCGGTGATGACCGAGCGCTTCACGGTGGGGGGCGCCGGCGTCGTCGTAGGCCCGGTCGGAATGGTGATCATCGCGGAAGCGAGTGACGTACCCGTCAGGAGCGGTGTGTGGAACGCCGAGGAGGTCCGTCTGATCGGGCCCGCACCGGCACAGGTCACGGAGCGACTGATGGGGTGGGGTGGGGACGAAGGCCCGTTGCCGATCCACATCGCGGTCCGCGTCGAAGGTGAGGTTATGTACCTGGGCGCCGCCCAAGTGAGCCAGGCCGGCACCTCCGATGGCGTTCTCACCAACTGTGAACTGCGCTTTGAAGCACCCTTGAGCAGAGAAGTCCTCAACCTAGTGCGCCCACCACGTCCACCTGAGAACTCGCCTGGCTTGGAGTGGCTGCGGAATGTGAACGGTGACCGTGCGGCAGCTCTGGAGCAGTTCGTCACCGGCTGGTACCCCAACGCCGGCGCCGCCGAATCGCCTGTCAGCGACTCTGCGTCACGCCTTCCCAGAGGACTAAGGCAGCTGTACCGGCTCGCGCAGCAGCGGCCGGGTGCCCTCGGAATCCAGAACAGGATCCTGCCCGAGCCAGACCTGCACACCGACCACCTCGGGGAGATGCTCGTCTTCGGCGTCGAGAACCAAGGAGGCTTCTTCTGGTCATTCCTGTGGACGCTCGAGGCACCTGAAGCCGATCCGACTGTCTGGTTCCGTGAATTCGACGAGAAGCCGATCGCCGAACAGGAATCGCTCAGTGGCTTCCTGATCCAGTTCTCCCTCTTCGAGGCCTCCATGGGCGCCGACTACCTCGCCCTGTCCTGGAAACTCACGGCACCACAGGTCGAACAACTCACCGAAGCGCTGCACCTTGTGCCCCTGCGACCCTTCCGGCCTGGGGCACCCACTCACTTCTACGTGGCTCCCGGCCTCGTCGTGCGCGTCAGCAGCCGGGACGGCGAAGCATTCGATGTCTGGGCCGGCGCCACCCATCGAAGTGCCCTGGACCCACTGGCCGGCCTCCCTGTCAACTGGCACCGCTTCGATGGCTGATTGCCCCGGCTGTCTGAGGACACTCGGCCGCTGCACCGGCCGCCGAAAGCGCCCTGGCCCAGTTCGGCGCTGTCCTCACCCCCGCCCGCGCTTGCGCCCACAAGGACGCCGTCTGGAACCGGCAGCCGGCCAATGAGGTCGGTGCCCGCCTCCTGGCCGAGATCAGTGACGACCGGACCCGCTTCCCTACCACGGGCAGACTCACGGCAGCGGAGCATCTCGGACTGACGGCCCGTCGCCTGGGCGGGAGCCGGCAGGTCGTCGGCCCGGAGCCTGCAGCGGTCAGCCGGCCTTGCCGGGCGCTTCGATCCGCGCGCGGGTGCTGGCGAGGCAATGGGAGTCGGTACCGGTTTCGATGATGGTGCCGTTGAAGATCAGGGGTCGACGATGGCCGTGCGAAGGCCGAGGGTCGGTGAAGGTCTTGTTCCAGTCAACTGGGGCTGGCATTTGTTCGTTGCGGCGCATCCGCCCTGCGGCCTGCTGTCATCCGGAGATCAATTCGGCTGTCGGAATCGTACGGATGCCCGATCATGGAGCGATGAGCAAGACGTCATCCCGGCAGGGCCTGGATCTGGATGCACTGTCGGCCCTTTGGGAGCAGCGATGGCCCGCTCTGCCGGAAGGTCGTCAGATGCGGCATGTCCACCCCGATCGTTGGGTGCGCTTCCATAGCCTCCCCGGGTCAAAGCGGTACCCCGAAAGCGACGACGAGTACGCAATCATGCTTGATCGTCATCACACCGTGTTGAACGAGCTGGGGCCGAGCAACACCGAGCTGTATGTGGTTACCCGGGAATGGAACGAAGATGCCGAACCGATCGCGCGCATGCCTCAACTGCGTCAGGTCGACCCGGACGCCAGGCACTGGAGTAGCCATGTCCACGACGATGAATTCCCGGATGACATCATCTACAAGCACGAATACGTCAGCGTCCGCCCCCGTACCAAGCAGGCGCTGGACCCTCTGCTGAGGCTGGTCGCCGATGAGGTGATCGCGGGAGTCACGCTGGCACCGCTTGACCTTCGCTGGCTGTACCACCCCTATAACGGAGGTGGCGATGTATTCGCCCCCAGCGCCAGCGTCACAGTCCTCAAGGCAGCACATCCCGACTGGCTCTCCACCCATCCGAGCGGCATGTAATGCTGCCTATTCGGCGTAGGGCCAGAGCGGACACCGAGGCATGTGGGGCGATCATTTCCCCCGCGCCAAGCTCGAAGCCATCAGGGCCGCTTGGAGGGCCGATCAACCATCCGAGGCGGCTTGAGAACAGCCGAACCTGCCGAATGTCGGCGCCACCTCGCACAGGTTCGCCGGAACATGTGCGCTTTGCCGAGGGACTCGTTGGAGGCGATGGTGACGCTGCTCCTTGTCCTCGCGCCAGTCAGCACTTGGAAGAGAAGCTGGGCTCCGTGGCGGTCGAGCTCCACGTAGCCGAACGCGTGTCGGCGTACTCATGAATGTGCTCAAGGACGTACGGGCGGATGTGCTCGGCAGGATGGCAGGGTGACCGCCCGGCTCAAGGGGGTGCCGTGCCACGATGGCCTTGTGAGCATTCCTAGTCCTTCAGCGCGTCGTCGCATGCTGATCGAGGCGGTGCTCGTCGTCGCGGCGGATGCGTCGGCTCAGGTGGCATGGCTGGAGCGGTACGACGTGCCGCCGGACGAGATCGCCTTGGGCTTCGACGACGCCTTCCGGCTCGCCGGGCAACTGATCGAGGAGGGGCAGCTCAGTCCGGCGGTGCTGCCTCGTCTGCGGATGATCGACGAGGTGTTCAGCGAGATCGGCCTGGGCTCGGGGGCAGATCGATGGACGAAGGCGGCAATGTCTACCGACGTGGGATGGGATCGTGCCCGGCAGCTGGCGCAAGAAGTCCTCGCTGCGGAAGGTGAGGGGGGCGCACCGCTGCCGGACATCTGCATCATTCGATGAGTGCTTGGGCCACCTGCAGATCTCAGGCCGCGGTCTCGCGCTCGAGTGCGGAGAAGCCGTCGGTCGGCAGCACGCAGCGGCGCTTGGCGAAGGCACGCCGGTAGGCGGGCTTCTCGTAGACGGTCTCGACCCGTGCGTTGATCACCCGGGATCCGGCCTTCGCCAATATTCGGCACCAGACCCCCTTGAGTGCCCGCCGTTCACGGCGAACCTCGTCACCTTCACCCTGCGCGGTGCGCTCGGGAACCGCGTAGACCTCGCCGTCGACCCGACGTTCCAGCTGGGCTCGAGTGTTTCGTCGGGGCGCCAGCCCGCGACCTGAAAGAGCCGGTCAGATCCTCAGAACTGCGGGTGGAGGTGTAGCGGCCGCAGATACCGCTTGTGTGCCACGGACCCCCGCAGGCTGGGGTGCCATCGCGGCCGGACCGCAGCTACCGCCCGCCGGGGGTGTTGCCGCTCGGCCATCGGCATCGACCAGGAATGGCGCGTCCTCCTCGATGCCAAAGCCGTTCCCCGCGGCCTGTCGGCGGCCACCATCGAGATACGCCAGGACGAGGACCCCCTGGCCATCGCGGACCTCGCAAACGAACTCCTCGCCCTCTGGGACCGGCCCCCGATCATCCGGACCGTCGTCGAAGGCGACCTCGGTCCCGTGGCGTAGGCGGAGGAGTCGCAGGGGCCGACGCTGCCTCGGCAGACCGGGCCGTCCGGCCGGACGGGCTTTCAAGGCGGGCAAGCGATGTATCGAAACCGGGTACTTGGCGGCCGACGAGTATGGGGGCGTACGCGGCCCCGGCGATCCCCCGGCTGCACTCTGGCCGCAGTTCGCGACCCCAGGGCCGCCCACCTCCGGACAAGCGCTCTCTCGCCCGTCCAGCCATTCAGCGAAACGGCTCTGACCTGGTGATTTCTTGGGATTCACCTAGGCTCGAGAGCTCTGCAGGATACTGGCCGGAGGGGACATTGTGAGTGAGGAAACCACCAGATACGACGCCAGCCACATCCAGGTGCTGGAGGGGTGGGAAGCTGTCCGGAAGCGGCCCGGGATGTACATCGGCTCGACGGGTGAACGCGGCCTGCAGCACATGGTGTTCGAGGTCGCCAACCGGGCGGTGAACGAGGTCCTGGCAGGGCGTGCCAGCACCGTCGAGGTCACTCTCACGCCCGACGGCGGCGTGCGTGTCGCCGACGACGGGCCGGGAGTTCCCTTCGGCGAGGCGGGGGGCACCGGTGGTCCGGGGCTCGAAGCCCTGCTGACCAGCATGCAGACTGGGGCGGGACCCGGCGGCCGCCACGATGCGGAGCTCGGCTTCTGCGGCATGGGACCCTTCGTCGTCAACGCCCTGTCGCGCCGGATGACGGCCGAGGTGCGGCGCGAGGGAATCCGCTGGGTCCAGGCGTACGCGCGCGGCGTGGCGATCACCCCGCCAAGTGAGGCGGGAATGGCGACCGGCAGCGGGACGGTCATTGCTTTCTGGCCCGACCCCGACATCTTCGAAACTGTGGAGTGCCCGTTCGGCGCACTGGCGGAGCGCTTCAGGGAGCTGGCCCTTCTGAACCGGTCCTTGGAAATCTCGCTGACCGACCGGCGCCGGCCGGACGAGTCCCGGTCGGTCCGGTTCCGGTTCCCGGGTGGGGCGCGGGACTTCGTCACCCTGCTCGACGCCCGGACGACGGCGCCCGCTCCCACGGAGACCATCGCCTTCGAGTTCGAGGACCCGCGGATGGCAGGGGAGGTGGAGGTGGCTTTCCGCTGGAGCGACTCCCGTGAGGAGCGGGTCCGTAGCTTCGCCAACAGCCGGCCCACCATAGGCGGCTCGCACGAGCAGGGTTTCCGTGACGGCGTGGCAGCCGCGATCAACACGTATGCGCGTAAGCAGCTGCTGCTGACAGCAACAGACCCCGACCTCGGCGCCGAACGGATCGGCGAGGGCCTGACAGCGGTCGTGTCGGTGAAGCTGGACCATCCTGAATTCGAGGGCTCCACCCGCGGCGTGTTGGGCAACCCATCAGTGCGGACCTGCGTCGGAGAGGCCGTCCAGGAACATCTCGGGACGTGGCTGGAGGGGCACCCGGAGCAGGCCTCGGCCGTCGTGGGTCGAATCCAGGGCGCTCGCCAGGACTGAACGACAACAGACCATCGCCGGTCCTGGGAACGGGACCGGCGAGGCGGTCGTCGACAGGACACCCTCACGGCGGCCCAGCGGCTGACGGTGCTCCAGTCCGTGGGGGTGGGCAACACCCTGCTCAGGCGCAAGAGCAGCAGTAGCAGTAACACATCAGCGCGCCGTAACGGCCAACCTCGAAGGAGTACTCCATGCCGGCCGGGACGTACATCCAGTCCCCGGCGGTGAGCTCATAGCCGTTGTAGACGATCGACCCACCCGCGATGAACCGGATGCCGGCACCGCCGTTGTGCGCGTGAGGGGACGCCTTCGCGCCCGGCTCGGCCACCGTGATGTAGAGCTGGGACTCACAGGCCATGTACACCGGAAGCTGCCACTTACGGAATCCAGGCGGAACATTGTCGACCTCGAGAATCTTCAGCGCCTTGTCGACCCCCTCATCCTTCGACGTGATGATGCGGTTCTCGACGTCGAGTCCGCTCTCGCGAACCGCGTCCTTGATGCGCTCCACCCCCTGCTCGAACGTGAGCCTGTTGGGATCGAAGGTCTGCTTCGCCATGGGCTTCTTCTTCCTGAGCGAACGTCACCATCCGGCCCGTGCGGCCGGTCGAAGGAGTGGGTATCCCGTCTGCTCCGGGGCCCACGGCGGCAGGCGAAGTTTCACTGCGACAGCGTCATCAAGACAGCCGTCTGGTCCAGACGGTGTCCTCGCGTACGGTCGCAGTGAACAGAGGGGCGCGGTTTAGCCGTCGAAATAGCATTCGTAGGCCGGATCGCCACGCATGGCCCCAGGTCCGGGGACAGCCTCACGGGCTTGGGTGGGCATCGGATCCAGCGGAGGACGTAACACTCGGCTGCCGACCGGGTGACGGTCGCCGCGACCGGTGGCATCCAGCACGACGACGGCAGACCTGACGGCCACGGAGCCCGTCACCGTCAGGTGGCGGGCTCCTTCATGGCAGGAGCTGGGTCCTGGTGTGGTTGCGAGCGGGTGGCTACTCGGCTGTCGGCTCGACGTAGGTGCTGTCGAACCAGCTGATGAAGTCGCGGACCGTGCCGATCTTGGCGACCCGGGCATGCAGGGCCTTCTGGTCGTGTCCGGCCAGGAACCAGCCGCCTGCGACCGGCTCTCCGCAATCGCAGCCGCAGAGTCGGCTGTCGTGCGGGGCGTCGAAGTACGTGATCGGATTGCGGGTCGGCTCTACGGGGGGCGTCTCGCCGACGTAGGCATCGTAGACCTCGTCCCCCGACTCGAGGAATCGGCCCTCGATCGCCTTACGTCCTCCGGTCACCGGAACCAGCTTGTCGATCCGGATGGCCATGCGCACTTCGCCTTCGCAGGAGAGCAGCGCGTATTGCTCCTTCTCCGCCCGCTCACCGAGGACCCAGCAGCCCCGGTTGGCGCAGTAGAGCCCTTGGGCCTGGGCATTTGATCACGGTCGCCTGGCACAGGCGTTCAGTCCGAACGCCCCCGCAGGCTTCCCCGAGCTGCGCTTCGCCGTGCTGCCCTCGATTCCGATCGCCCGCTGCGCGCACCAGGTCAACGCAGCGCGTGTCCCCGGACAATGCCCGGTCAGCCGGTGAAGGACTCGGGGCCGAAGCGCCCCCACACCACGAAGGCCGCCAGGACGAGGTAAACCAGGTCCACCAGCATGAACTTGATCTCGTGACGCCGTATGCGGGTGATCGCCGCGCCGGTCATCATCAGCACCAGGCCGAGGGCCGCCAGCGGGACCAGGACCGGTGCCACGCCGAGGACGGCGGGCAGGATCAGGCCCACCGCGGCCAGCACCTCGAGGGCTCCGATGGTCTTGATGCCGCCGCCGCCGAAGTCCTCGGTCCAGCGGGCGCTGGCGCCGCTGGCGGCGATCTTCTCCTTCGGCACGATCACCTTGAAGGCACCGCCGAACAGATAGGCGGCGGCGAGCAGTCCGGTGATGATCCACAGGGCGAGGTTCATGGGATGTGTCCTTCGTAGGGTGTCGGCACGGGGAGCCGGGGCCGGGCCGGGCAGTCGCGTGGCGGGCGGTCGGTCAGCCGTGCTGACCGGGCCGGTAGTCGCCTGCGGGCTGCTGGATCATGACGTTGCCGCGGTTGAAGGCGTTGATGATGGCGATCTGAGCCACCAGGTCGGCGAGCTGGTCGTCGTCGTAGTGCTTGGCCGCATTCGCCCAGACCGCGTCCGAGACCCCGCCGGCCGCATCGGCGATGCGGGTGCCCTCTTCGGTCAGCTCCAGGGCGGCGCGTTCGGCGTCGGTGAACACCGTGGCCTCGCGCCAGGCCACGACCAGGTTGAGACGTACCGCGCTCTCCCCGGCGTGCGCGGCGTCCTTGGTGTGCATGTCGATGCATCCGGCGCAGCCGTTGATCTGGCTGGCGCGGAGCATCACCAGCTCCCGGGTGGAAGCCGGAACCGTCGACTCCTTGAGCGCCCTGCCGGCGGCAACGATGTGCTTCATGGCCTTGGCGGCGACGGGGCTGTTCATGAAGTTCAGTCGAGCGTTCATCGTGCACTCCTTGTTGCTGCTGTTCGCTGTTGCCCTCTAAGACAGGGCACTGCGGCGGCCTGTGACAGAGGCTGATGTGACGTGCGTCTCTCCGTCGTACGGCGACGGCCCGCCGACGGCCGACCGGCACCCCTCGGATACCCTCTGGGCGTCCTGTGGATCTTGGAGAGAGCAGACGGGCGGCGCGCTCGGACTGAGCACCGCCGTAAGCGAGTTGGGGAGGGATCCCATGTCGGGAGCAACGGATATGACGGACGAGGCCGGCTACCGACCGCTGATGTTCTCCATCGCCTACGGGATGACCGGGTCGGTGGGCGACGCCGAGGACCTCGTCCAGGACGCCTTCCTCGGACTGACCCGGGCGCGACAGGCGGGTACCGCGATCTCCGCACCGAAGGCATACCTGACCACGGCTGTGACGCGGTTGGGGATCAACCACCTGAGCTCGGCACGGGTACGGAGAGAGACGTACGTGGGGAACTGGCTGCCCGAACCGGTCGTCGTGACCAACGACCGGCCGGGGCCGGTCGAGCACGCGGAGCTGGCCGACTCGCTGTCCATGGCCTTCCTGGTACTGCTGGAGGCCCTCTCCCCGGTGGAGCGGGCGGTGTTCATGCTGCGCGAGGTGTTCGGGTACGACTACCCGGACGTGGCGAGGACCACCGGAAAGACCGAGGCGAACTGCCGCCAGATCTTCGCCCGCGCCAAGAAGCGCATCGCCGCGGCTGGGCCGGACACGGACAGCGCGATGCCCCCCGCCCACCGGGCCGAAGGCGAGAAACTCGCCCGCAAGTTCTTCGAGGCAGCCGAGGGCGGCGACCTGGACGCGCTGCTCGGCATGCTCGCGCCCGATGTCGTGTACTACGGGGACGGCGGCGGCAAGGCGCGTGCGACCAGGAATCCGGTGGCGGACCCGCAGCGCGTCGGGCAGCTGCTCGTCGGCGGGTTCCGCCGGGTCCGGAACCTCGGCGCCGACCTCCGTCCGGCCTGGGTCAACAGCCGCCCGGGCGCCGTGACGTACGACTCCGAAGGCCGGGTGGTCAACGTGGTCGAGCTCGACATCGTCGACGGTGTGATTCGGGCGATCCACACCGTGTCCAACCCCGACAAGCTCGGCCACCTCGGACCGGTGTCCGGCATGGCATTGCTGTCGGAGTAGCGGTTCACCCTTCGCCACTCAGAACGTGCGAGGCGACGAGCAAGGGCGAAGGACAGGAAAGAAGCGTGGCCCGCCTCTCCCCGCTCAAGGATCGGTACATCAACCACCTGGACCGCAATCTGTTCAACATCAAGGCCGGCGGCCCCGGTCAGGGCTTGCGCCCCTTCCAGGCCCCGGAAGCCGTCGAGGACGAAGAGGATCGACGGCGGCACACCCGGCCCGCTGAGCCACTCGCTTCACCCCGTGGAGGCCAGGCGCCCGACGCTCCGGGGCCGAGGCGGAGGAACGCCGAGCTGGGCTCAGCACTGGCTCGACGACTTCGCGGAGCCCTAAAGGGCACGTTCCTGTACGGGATCCCGGGATTCCGGGTGATCTGGATCATCGGCCGGGGCGGCGGCACGCAGCGCCGCCTCGACCCGGCGGTTGCTGGTCATGGTCGCTGTGACGGCGGTCATGGTGAGGAGGAGGCCGGCGGCGGTGTAGAGCGGGGTGCGTACGTCGTAGGTGGTGGCCAGCCAGCCGCCGAGGAAGGCGCCGAACGGGGCGGCGCACATGGCGAGCATGCGGGAGGTGGAGGCGACCCGTCCCATCAGGTGGGCGGGGACGATCGCCTGTCGGAGGGAGGGGCCGAGCACCATCGTGGCGCCCATGCCCGCTCCGCAGACGGCGAGCGCGAGGCCGGCGGCGTACGGGTTCGGGGCAGCGGCAAGGCCCAGGATGGCGAGTCCCTCGACTGCGGCCGTGCAGGTCAGCGCGGTGCCGGTGCCGAGTCGTCGGCCGAGGAAGGAGGCGATGCCCGCGCCGAGCAGACCGCCGGTGGCCTCCGCCGTGAGGAGCAGGCCGAAGCCGAAGGTGTCGATGCCGAGACGGTCGTGCGCGAAGAGGGCCAGCACGGTCTCCACGGCGAGGAAGGCAATGTTCCCGACCGCAGGACGCAGCGCGAGCCCGAGCAGCAACTGATCCCGGAATACGTACGAGGCGCCGGCCCGCGCCTGCCGCAGCAGCGACTCACTGGCCTGCGGTACGGGCCGGGGTGCGGCAGGCAGCGATCGTACGAGCAGTGCGGAGAGCGCGAAGGAGACCGCGTCGGCGAGCAGCGGAACCGCCCGCCCGAGCGCGAGCAGGGCACTGCCGGCGGGCGGTCCGGCGAAGCCGGACGCGGCGGTCTGGGTGCCGCGCAGGCGGGAGTTGGCGCGCTCCAGGAACGCGGGGTCGCGGCCGAGCAGATCCGGCAGATAGGCCGTGGCGGCCGTGTCGAAGAAGAGTCCGCCGAGGCCGAGCAGGAAGGCGACGGTCGCGAGCAGTGGAATGCTCAGCACGTCGAGCGCGGCCGCTGCCGCCGGTATCGCGAGGAGCACCGCACGCGCCGCGTCCGTCACCCACATCGTGCGCCGACGGTCCCAGCGGTCCACCAGCGCACCGCCGAGCACCCCGAAGAGCAGCCAGGGCAGCGTTCCGGCGGCCGTGACGACGGCGAGCGCCATCGGATCCCGGGTCAACGTCAACGCGAGCAGCGGCAGCGCGGCATGCGTCACCCCGTCACCGAGCGAGGACACCGTCTGCGCAGTCCACAGCCGTCCGAAGCCGGTCGGCAACTTCCTTGTCTCTGAGTTCACTTGGAACCGCCCTCTGCCTGCTCGCCCCGTGCCGGGTGGAACAGCGCGAAGACGAGTGACGCGTCCGGCAGCGACGGATCGGACAGCTCCCGGTACTCGTCGGCCAGTGCCTGCAGCCGCGCTCCCAGCTCCGCGAACTGCTCCTCGGTGAGCCTCAGATGCGCCATCCGCACGTGCCGCTCGCCATCCACCGGCGCCGCTTCCAGATCCGCCACCGCATGCCGCATCAGCACATCCGGCCCTCCCTCGCCCGGATCCGGCAGCACGATCGACCGCGCGGCCATCGCGTAGTACCGCTCGGTGACGCCCCGGACCTTGCGTGTTCGTACCACCGCCACCAGGCCGGCCCGCTCCAGCAGCCTTACGTGGTAGCTGGAACTCCCCTTCGCGAGGCCCACGCGCTCGGCGATCTGCGTAATCGTCGCGGGCTCGAAGCGGAGCACGGCCATGATCCGGTGACGCGTGAGATTGGAGACGGCGCGTAGCTGCTCGTCAGTGGTGACGTGGAACGTCTCGGGAAGATCATCGGTAGGCATGAGACCCAATGGTCAACACTTCTTGACCATTAGGCAAGGGAGTTTCGTTGACGCGTCCGGAAATCGGCTGTTCCCGGAGCCGTGAGGGCCTACAAATCCCTTCAAATACCTAGGCCGTTCAAGAACCTCAGACCGCCGTCTCCTGACGTGATCCGGGGCCGTGACGACCACTCAGGAGCCAGCAGACGGCACGGACGCACTCGTGGCCGAACCGTTCGTGCGCACCGAGATCAAAACCGGGTGCGCCCGGGTGTCGACCGGCGGACAGAAGCTGGAGCGGCAGCTCGTCGCGCTCACCGCTGCCAGGGGGCCGGGTCGGGGGCCGGAAGATCTTCACGGACATGAAGTCCGGCAAGGACGCACTGTGCCCCGAACTCATGGCGTGCCACGCCTTCCTCGACCCGGGCCGCACCCTCGTGGTCCCTCGCTCGACCGCCACGGCCGCAGCCTCAGGGACCTCACCAACGGTCAGGGCCGTGAAGTCTTCGAGCGCGCAGTCGCCGACCCCGATGTCCTGGCAGAACTGCCCATCGTTCAAGCCTCCGCGGCCGACGGCGTCGACCTGGAGGGTGAGGACATGCTGGGCGTCGCCTGGAAAGCACACATCTCGGCGACCGGTGATCAGCTCCCCGCGAGCCCACCCACCATCCGCTACCCGGAGCTGGACCCCACCTGGAACTTCGATTTCGACGACCACAACGAAATGACTCGCCGACTGCCCCGCCTGGCAGCTCTCTATCTGGAGTAAGCGGGAGCTCTCAGTCACAAGGCGAGGTCAAACAGCGGAGGGGAGACTCCCGAACATCACTGTCCGTCACACCACGTCAGGCCATGGACTTGCCCTTGACGGTACTCGTCGGAGGGCATCGAGTCCCATTCAGTACTCGCGCCGTCGCGCGTCACCATGAACAGCGGACGCGAGCGGAGAACATGCCCGACCAGTTGCCCGCGCATGAGGACTCCGGGGTCATCCGGTCCTGCGTAGCCCTCGGGCGTGTAGCGAAAGTGCACGTCCATCGCCTCGGCGTACGCGATTGCATCGCTTTCCAGCTCGGACATGTCTCTCCCGACCAGCGGGAGTCCGTCGAACGCGACCTGGGGACCCTGCGCGGCGTCGGCAGCGATGCAGAACAGCCCCACGGCTTGGCTCACATAGGCCGTGACTGCAGGCGGAGAAGGAGCCACCCCGCGACGGTGGACTTCGATCTTCCATGTCGGCGAGAAGATCGCGTGGTCCCGTACACAATCGCTGACCTCCGTCTGGCCGAGATTCACAGCCGCCTCGACCACTTCGTCGACGGTCATACCGAACCGGAGCGGTCCTACGCCGACTGCCGGCGAATAGGACCACTCATCCCGTTCCGCGACTCCGACATCGGCTCCGGTCTCGAACGCCACGGTCTCTCCACTCGGTACACCTGAGAACTTGCCGCCGCCCATCATGCCGATCACCAACCAGCGGACTGCGGGGTGCCGCCGAGCTCGCGCAGATCACTCAGCGCAAGCCCCATCTGGGCTCGGCCGAGAAAACGCGACACCTGAACATGCGAGCTCTTGCCCAGCCGGCCAGCGACTCTTCGGATCGGTGCCCATGCGGCTGGATCGTCGACCGTGCGACTGAGGTCGGTCATCTGCAATCGCTCCAGCCAGTCCGACAGGATCGTCGCTTCGTCGCGGAGCTTCAAGACAGGCACGGCTTACGTGGACGGCTCGGCGGCCGCCTCAGATTGGCTTGCGCCACACCGAGATGTGCTTCGCGGAGTCCTGGGTGAACGGCGCCCCGTTCCAGTCCGCGACGCGACGTTCCAACTCGAGCCCAGCGAGCCGTGCCATCAGGTCGAGCTCTGCCGGCCAGGCGTAGCGGTGCCGGGAGTTGTCGCGGCGGTAGCGGCCGTCGTCGCCGTCGCGGGTGAAATGGTGCGAGACGAGAATCTGCTCGACGAGGTCGAAGGTGTCGAAGCCGAGATGCTGATCAGAGACGTCGAACGGCACCGCAACCTGGCCGGGCGGCAGGAACCGCAGCGGCGGCACGCCCAGCTCGATGACGAATCGGCCGCCGGGCTCCAGATGCCGTGCGGCGTTGCGGAAGCACTCGACCTGCTCGTCCTGCGTGAGCAGGTTCGTGATGGTGTTGTAGACGAGATAGACCAGGGTGAACTCGCCGGGAACGACGGTGGTGGCCATGTCCCCGATGACTACCGGGAGCGTGTCCTCGTCGACCTTGCGCCGCAGCACCGCTGCCATGTGCTCGGACAGTTCGATGCCCACCACCGGCACGCCGTGTTCCCGGAGCGGGACGCCCACTCGTCCGGTCCCGATGGCGAACTCCAGTGCCCGGCCGTCTCCGGCGAGCTCGGCGAGAAAGGCGAGAGTCGGTCCGAGAACGGCGGCCGAGGACGCCTCGGCCTCCTCGTCGTCGTAGCGGTCGGCGGTCGCACGGGTCCACAGCTCACTGCTCGTCACGGGCGGCCACTTTGCCGGGCTCCGAGGGGCGCTGTCGACGCATTTACCGTCCACCGGCTCCGATCGCACGGCTCGGGGCGGGCCGGTACAGACACTTCAGGGCACCCAGCACCCCCGGATCATCAGCCTCGGAGTGATCCAACCACCTTCAAGTGCGATGACCGCTCATAGCTTCGCAAAGGGCGGGGTGTCGTCCATGACCTGCAACAACTTCCGAGCAGGTGTCGCCTCCTCCGGCCGAACGGAGTCGGCGACGCGCTCGATGACTGACCGGCCTGCGTCCACGGCTGTCCTGGCGGCTGCCTCCCAGCCAGGTTGCAGCGGGTAGTTCGCGTCGTGCTTGCCGCCCCTGGCCGCTGCCGCCGCGGAGTGCCACTGGGTGGTCCGGTAGATGTTTACCAGCAGGGCCAACAACTCGGCCTTGCATGTCACGTGCGGGGCCCCGGCCAGTTCGAGGAGGAACGGGACCGTGGGGGCGGTTGCCTCGCCGACGACGAACCCCAGCGCACAGATGGCATCGCCCAGTTCGTCGATGGCGATGCGAGCCGTGCCCTCATCCCCGTGGGCAGCTGCAGCGCTCAGCGTGCTCCTGGCCCGAGCGCGCGCCCGACGCAGGACCCCGTGCGCGGTGGCGCGCACGGGGTTGGCAGGTCAGCGCACCCTCCCCCGCGGCTTCAGTGGAGTCGCGGGCAGTGCCGGGGCGGGAAGCGGAGCGCCGTCGTAGCCCTTCACCTCGCCGAACCCGGTGCCGGTCATCCACTCCTCGCGTGCCTCTTCGATTTCCTGCTGCGAGCGGCCGATCCAGTTCCAGAACATGACGATCTCCTCCTCGAACGGCTCGCCTCCCAGGAGCATCAGGCCGGCGTCCGAGGCCGCGCGCAGGGGGAGTTCCGTGCGGCCGCAGCCGAGGTAGAGCATCGACCCGGGGAGGACCGGGACGCCGTCGACGTGGGCCTCGCCCGACATCGACAGGACCGCGTACTCGAAGTCCGGCTCCAGCGGGAGGTTCGTCTCCATGCCCGCCGCCAGGGCGAGGTCGGCGCCGATCAGGGGGCTGTAGGTGGTGCCGGGGGACTCCGCGCCGTCGAGTTCGCCCATGATCACCGTGGCCGTCAGGCCGGGGGCGGTGACCTGCGGGAGGGTCGCGTGGTGCTGGAAGTGGGGCTCGACGTGACGGTGGGCGTCCGGGAGCGCCACCCACAGCTGTGCGCCGTGCAGGAAGCGGGCATGGGGCCTGGGGCTCTCCTCGGAGTGGGAGATCGCCCGGCCGGACGTCATCAGGCCCAGCTCGCGCGGGCGGATCGTCTCGAGGCTGCCCGTGCTGTCGCGGTGCAGGACCTCGCCCTCATGGAGCCAGCTCACGGTCTGGAGCCCCATGTGCGGGTGCGGCGGGACCTGCATTCCGGGCTCGTCGGCGATGTCGTCGGGACCGTAGTGATCGACGAACGCCCAGGCGCCGACCATGCGGCGGCCGAGGTTCGGGAGCAGGCGGCGGACCTCGGTCGACTCGCCGAGCTGGACGTGGCGGGGGCTGAGGAGTTCCCGCACCGGCTCGGCGACGACGAAGCCGCGGCCGCCGCAGACGCTGAGGGCGGCCTGACGATCAAGATTGCTCATGACGCTCAACCTATTCCTGTCCGGGGACGACGTGGGCGTGTCCCCACGCGGAAATTCGTAGTGGAATCCTCAACCACTCTCTGGTGTTGACGACGGTGTCGCCCCACCGGGTGGCAGGCTAGGGATCCCACGAGGGAGTGCAAGTGAACGACACGTACTACGAGTTCGGAACAGCCGGTGAGCGCTGGGACCGCGCCCAGCTGTTCTTCGAGGCGAAGGAGTACCAGACGGCCGCCCGCATCCTGCGCGGCCTGGTCGCCGAGCACCCCGAGCAGACCGCCCAGCGCCTGCTGCTCGCCCGCGCCTACTACCACTCCGCTCAGCTGTCCCGCGCCGAGACCGAGCTGCGCGCCGTGCTCGACCGGGACCCGGTGGAGCACTACGCCCGGCTCATGCTCGGCCGCACCCTGGAGCGCCAGGGGCGGGCCGCGGAGGCCGCGCCGCACCTGCGGCTCGCCGCCGCGATGACCGGGGAGCAGCTCGACTGAGCAGCCCGAAGCCGCTCCTCGGGGCACCGCGGTCTGCGCGCACCGGCCCGCCGAGGCCGTGGCCTGCGCGAGGAGCCGGAGGCGGTTCGGTAAGGTCTTCGCGGGAGGTTCGAGCCGTGCGTACGGGACGAGTGGGACACAGCAACACGAGAGCGGGCGGCGCCCTGGCGCAGCTGCTGCTCGTCGTGGTGCTCGCCCTCGGTGTCTTCGTGATGCACGCCGTGGGCCACCCCGAGAGCCCGTCGGACGCCGCGGCGGACGGCATGACGCATGTCTCCGCCGCCCCGCACCAGATGGACGACGAGGCGCCCGCCTCCTCCTCCCACGATCCCGGCATGGGTATGGACATGACCACGCTCTGCGTGGCGGTCCTCGGTATCTGGGCGCTGGCACGGTTCGTCCTTGCCGCGCTCGGACGCCGCCCCGACTGGCTGGTCGGGCTGCTCGGCCGACTGACCCACGCGCCGGGGCCGAACGCCCCGCCGCGCATACCTCCCGACCTCGCTCAGCTGTCCGTTCTGCGGATTTAGGCCGAACCGCCACCGCGGGCACCTTGTGCTGCCCGCAGAAGCGTCCGTTCAGCCCTTTCCGCACGTACGCGTCGCTCGCGTACGCGGTACGACAGCACACGAGGTGTGACACACATGCGTGCCTTCATCAACCCCACCAGCAGGAAGCTCGCGCTCGCCGGCGCCTTCGCCGCCGCGGCGCTCCTGCTCTCCGCCTGCGGCTCCGACAGCGGCTCCGACAGCGGCTCCGACAGCGGCTCCACGAGCGGGATGAACCACGGCGGGAAGACCGGCGCGTCCGCCGCCGCCACTCCCACCGCCTCCGCCCCCGCCCTCGTCGGCGCCCCCGGCGCCTTCAACGACGCGGACGTCGCGTTCGCGCAGGCGATGATCCCGCACCACGAGCAGGCCCTCGAGATGGCGAAGCTCGCCGACGGGCGGGCCGAGGACGCCGGCGTCAAGAAGATCGTCGCCGATGTCGAGAAGGCCCAGGATCCCGAGATCCAGAAGATGAAGTCCTGGCTCAAGGGCTGGGGCAAGCCCGAGTCCGCAGGTCAGAGCGGTCACGGCGGCGCCCACGGCGGCCACGGCATGGCCGGGATGATGTCCGAGCAGGACATGAAGGACCTGGAGTCCCTCAAGGGTGAGGCCTTCGACCGGAAGTTCGCCGAGCTGATGATCGCCCACCACGAAGGGGCGGTCGAGATGGCCAGGGCCGAGCAGAAGGACGGCGGCAACGAAACGGCGAAGAAGCTCGCCGACGACGTGGTGCGGACCCAGTCCGCCGAGATCACGGAGCTGCGGAAGATCCTCGGCCGCCTCTGACGGTCCCGTACCTGCGGCCCTCCCTTGCCGGAGGGCCGCAGGTACCTCAGCGGTCGGCGGCCGTGCGGACGATCTCGCCGCCCACCACGACGGTCTCGGCCACCGTTCCCGGAATCCGTTCCGGGTCGGTGCGGAGGATGTCGCGGGAGAGGACCACGAAGTCGGCGAGCTTGCCGACGCTCAGCGAACCCCGCTCCTCTTCGAGGAAGTTGGCGTACGCCGAACCCATGGTGTAGCCCTCGATCGCGGTGGCGACGTCGATCGTCTCCTCCGGGGTCCAGGGCTCGCCGCCGCCGTGGAGCGGGCGGCGGGTGACAGCCGTGTAGATGCCCACCATGGGGTCCATCTCGGCGACGTTCCAGTCGCTGGAGAGGGCGAGAACGGCTCCGGCGGCGTGCAGGCTACGGAGGGGCCAGGCCTTGTGCCAGCGGTCGGGGCCGATGTTCTCCGCCCAGTCCTGGCCGGGTCCCGCGATGTCGGGGGCCGCGTGCCGGGGCTGCATACAGGCGACGACGCCCAGTTGGGCGAAGCGCGGAGTGTCGGCGGGGTCGAGGCACTCGACGTGGACGACCTGATGGCGCGCGTCGCGTGGCCCGTTGGCGGCGCGGGCGCGGGCGACGGCGTCGAGGACCGTACGGATGCCGCGATCGCCGGTGGCGTGCACGAAGCACTGGAAGCCGCGCGCGTCGAGTCCGGTGAGCAGGTCGGCGAACTCCTCCGGTGGGTAGAAAGTGTCGCCGCGATGGTGTCCGCACCCGGCGTACGGTTCCAGGAGAGCGGCCGTACGGGGCTCGACGACGTCGTCGATGTACAGCTTGAGGGGTCCGACCCGGAACCGGTCGTCGTCGAACTTCCGTGCGGCGGCGGCGAATTCGTCGAGGTCGGCCTCGGTCGTACCGCGCGGGTGGAAGAGGGCGGCGACGATCCGGGAACGGAGCCGGCCCTCGGCGCGGGCCCGCTCGAAGAGGGCCAGGTCGTCGAGGGAGTTCTGGGGTTCGACGACGGTGGTGATGCCGTAGCCGATGGCATCGTCGAGGCTCTTGGCGAGCCGACCGTACTGGCGGTCGGGCGCGGCCCACGGCACGCCGAGCTCGCGCAGGGCGCGGTGGCCCGCGCGGGAGAGCCCCTTGACCGCGAAGTCCTTGACGAATCCGGTGGGTTCGCCGGTCTCGGGGTCCGTCACGGCGGTGCCGAAGGGCACGTCGACATGGTCCCGGTCGATGCCGAGGCGGTGCAGGGCGGCGGTGTTGAGCCAGGCGGTGTGCACGTCGTAGCTGAGGACGAGCGCCGGGGTGTCGCCGGTGACCGGGTCGAGGTCGGCGGCGGTCGGCATCCGCCCGCCGGGGATCGCCGAGTAGTCGAAGGCCTCGGCCTCGATCCACGGGGCGTCGGGGTGGGCGGTGTGCCAGGTCCGGATCCGCTCATGGATCTCGTCGAGGGTACGGGCGCCGGCGAGCTGGACGCAGGCGTCGTCGGAGCCGAGGCGTACGTGGTTGTGGGCGTCGATGAACCCGGGCAGGACGAGCCGGCCCCCCGCGTCGATGATCCGGGTGTCGGGTCCGGCCCAGACCGCGGCGTCGGCGTCCGCGCCGAGCCAGACGATCCGTCCGTCGCGCACGGCGAGCGCCTCGGCCTCCGGCAGGGCGGGGTCGACGGTGTGGATCCGGGCCCGGGTGAGGACCAGATCGGCGGGGGTGGTGCTGTTCATTCGGGCGGACTCCAGCTTCTTTCAGGGGTGTTACGGCCGTGCGGGGGTGACGCTGCGGCGGGCGAGGAGGACGTAGACGATCGCGGAGACGGCCGCGCCGAGGAGGGTGAGGTCGGCGCCGCCGAGTGGGGCGACGAGCGGTCCGGTCCAGAGCTCGGAGTCGCAGGTGAGGGCGGCGAAGAGCATTCCGACGAGCAGGGCGACGATCCCGGCCGGGTGCCAGCCGGAGCGGTACCAGTAGCCGCCGCCCGGTCCCGCGTGCAGGGCGTCGGAGTCGTAGGCGCAGCGGCGCAGGACCATGTCGGCGAGGAAGACGCCGCCCCAGGGGGCGAAGACGATGATCAGGAGGGAGAGGAAGGCGAGGAGCGAGGTGGTGAAGTCGGTGAGGAAGAGTGCGCCGAGCGAGCCGAGGGCGGTGACGGCGGCGCTGATCACGATGGCGCGGGCGCGACTCCACGGGATGCCGAGGACCTGGAGGTTCAGGCTCGACGAGTAGAGCGTGATGATCGAGTTGGTGACCGAGCCGCCGAGGATCAGGGCGAGGAAGAGGGGCTGGAACCAGCCGGGGAGCAGCCCTTCGGCGCCGGCGACCGCGTCCGTCATGTCCGCCTGGGTCGCGGCGGCGACCCCGGCGACGCCCAGGGCGACGGAGGAGAGGAAGCCGCCGAGCGCGCCGCTCCAGGTGAGGGCCTTGAGCGAGGTGGTGCGGGGCAGGTAGCGGGTGTAGTCGGCGGGCATCGGGAGGTACGAGAAGGGGCCCGCGAGCATGACGACGAAGGCGAGGCTCCAGCCGGCCGCGCCGGGTCCCGCGGCCGGTGCGGCGGTGTCGGCGCCGGGGAGCACGAAGACCAGCAGACCGGCGAAGCCGAGCGCGAGGGCGTAGGCCATCCAGCGTTCGGCGAACTGGACGGTCGCGTGGCCCCACAGGGCGACGGCGAAGGTCAGGGCGAGGGTGACGAACAGGGCGAGGGCGCGTGAGGCGTGGCCGGCGCTCCAGCCGAGGTCGGCGAAGAGGGCGTCGAGGGCGTCGAGGGCGAGGGTGCCGACGACCGTGTTGACGATGGTGTAGCCGATGCTGACGACCCAGTTGAGCAGCCCGGCGGGCCAGTTGCCGCGGACGCCGAAGGCGGCTCTGGATATGACGAGGGTGGCGGTGCCGGTGCGGACGCCGCTCAGTCCGGCGGCGCCGATGACGAAGAAGGAGAGTCCGCCGATGACGACGACCGCGGTGGCCTGCCAGAAGGAGAGGCCGAAGGCGACGGCGAGAGCGCCGTTGATCACGTAGGTGAACGTGAGGTTGGAGCCGAACCAGAGCCAGAAGACGTCCTTGGCGCTGCCGTGACGTTCGGCGTCGGGGATGGGGTCGATGCCGTGGCCCTCGACCCGGAAGACCTGGTCGCGACCGACGTCCGCCGCTGTCTCCATCTGCACCATGCGCACTCCCAGACTTTGAATGCCGTTCTAGAACTTAGAATGGCATTCAAGATGTGGGAGAGGGGTCCGCCGCGTCAAGACCTTCCGGGCCCCCGGTTAAAGTCGTGACCATCGGGTCAGGGGTGACGGAGGCGGAGCGGGTGGCAGGGGCAGCGCGGCGACGCGATGGGCACATCGCCCAGGAACGGATGCTCGAGGAGGCCATGGCGGCCATTGCCGAGGGCGGCCTCGCCTCGCTGACCATGTCGGCGCTGGCCGAACGCCTGGGGACCAGCGGCGGCCACATCCTGTACTACTTCGGCAGCAAGGATCTGCTCCTGCTCGCCGTGCTGCGCTGGAGCGAGGCAGCCCTCGCCGAGGAGCGCCGGGCGCTGCTGGCGCGACGGCTGGCGGCGGAGCGCAAGCTCGACCTCTTCCTGCGGCTCTACCTCCCGCACGGCCCGCGCGATCCGCGCTGGACGCTCTGGATCGAGCTCTGGCCCCGCACCCCGGGGAACGAAGCCCTGCGCGAGGCCCAGCGGGAGCTGGACCGCGGCTGGCAGGAGGATCTGGAGACGCTGCTCGCCAAGGGCGTGGCCCAGTCCCGGTTCGCGCCGATGGACGCGGCCGACGTCACGGCCCGCGCCTCCGAACTCCTGGCACTCCTCGACGGCCTGAGCACCCGCGTGGTCCTCGGCCAGGAATCCGGACCGGACGCGCGCCCTGCGCTCCAGGCGGCCCGCGCGGCGGCGGACCGGCTGATCCCGAGGGCTTGAGGCGGGGGCGCTCGACGGTTCTTCGGCTTCGTCGGCGCGGCGGCGGGGCAGCTCGGCGGGCCGGCAGGGCCGCGCGAGGCAGCCGGACGGGCCGCTAGGGGCGGCGCGAGGCAGCCGGGCCGCCGGGCGGACAACCTCGTCAGTCGGCCGGCGGGGCCTCCCACGGCAAGGGCTCGACGGTGGCGAACGGCCACTCCAGGGCGTCGGGATGGCGCCGGGACTGCTCGGCGTTCCAGCGGATCTGCTCGGTGTGCAGTGCGGGGCGCGAGAGCCGGGCGAGCGACGGGTACGAGGCCGCGAGGGCCTGGGCGAGCTCCAGCGTGGCCTCCGCGTCGGACGCGGCCTCCCCGGGGCGCTCGTGCGGGATGCCGTACCAGGTGGTGACGGTCCGCAGGGAGCGGGAGCCGGCGCGGTAGCGGTCGGCGTGGCGGTCCAGGACCAGGGGATCGCAGACGGGCGCCACTCCGTGGGGCAGCCGGTCGGTCAACGTGGGCACGCCGTGACGTAGCAGCTCGGTGTGGAGCATGGTCAGGACGTACGGGGCGAACCAGACGACCAGGATCTCGTTCGACGCCAGGTGGTCGGCGAGCAGGGTGGCCACCTCGTCCAGGGCTCGGGCGGCGGGCACCCCCTCCGCCCGGGCACGCTCCGGAGTGACTCCACGGATCTTGTCCGGCGCCGAATATTGGACATTGGATCCAGGATCCATGATCCAATCTCCGATCGCGCCGTCACTGCCCCGGACCGCCGCGGCAAGGATCCGGTCGACGGCCGCCCTGTTGCCGGTGGTCGCGATGTCCAGCGCCAGGAGATGTCGCCGGTGCCAGCCCGGCAGATCCTGCCGGGCCGGCGGCGCGGGCTCAGGTACGTGCCCGGGGTGGAAGACCTCCCAGCCGCCGGTCGGGCCGTGCCGGAGCACTCCGGCCCCGGCCGGCACGACCGCCCCGCAGACGGCGCAGGGCCCGTCGTAGTCGTTGGTGAGGTCCGGGGCCCCGGGGGTCATGACTCCCCCGCACCGTCCCGGTACGCCTCCAGGAGCCGCAGCCACGCCTCGCTCAGCGTCGGGTACGCGGGGACGGCGTGCCAGAGCCGCTCGATCGGCACCTCGCCCGCGACGGCGACGGTCGCCGAGTGGAGCAGTTCGCCGATGCCCGGACCCACGAAGGTGACCCCGAGGACGGTCTCGCGGTCCAGGTCGACGACCATGCGCGCGTGGCCGCGGTATCCGTCCGCGTACAGGCCCGCGCCGGCCACGCCCGAGAGGTCCAGGTCGACGGCGCGGACGCGGTGTCCGGCGCGTTCGGCCTCGGCGAGGGAGAGTCCGACCGACGCGCCCTCGGGGTCGGTGAAGACCACCTGCGGCACGGCCGCGTGGTCGGCGGTGGCCGTGTGCGCGCCCCAGCGCTCGGTCTCCGAAACCTCGGCGCCGGCCGCCCGGGCGGCGATCGCGGCCCCGGCGATCCGGGCCTGGTACTTGCCCTGATGGGTCATCAGGACGCGGTGGTTGACGTCCCCGACGGCGTACAGCCAGTCGCTGCCGGTGACACGGAGGGTGTCGTCGACGGGCAGCCAGGAGCCCGGTTCCAGGCCGACGGTCTCCAGGCCGATGTCGTCGGTGCGCGGGCTGCGGCCGGTGGCGAAGAGGACCTCGTCGCCCTCGACCCGGTCGCCGCCCTCCAGGACCACGGTGACCGGCCCCGTACCCCCGTCACGTACGACAGCCGCGACGTCGACGCCGGTTCGGATGTCCGCGCCGCGCTCGGTGAGGGCGTCGGCGATGTGTTCGCCGACGAACGGCTCCATCCGGGACAGCAGCCCCTTGCCTCGCACGAGGACCGTGACGTGGGAGCCGAGGGCCTGCCAGGCGGTCGCCATCTCGGCGGCGACCACTCCCCCGCCGACCACGATCAGCCGGCCCGGGACATGGTGGGAGCTGGTGGCCTCGCGGCTGGTCCAGGGCCTGGCCCCGGTCAGGCCGGGCAGATCGGGCAGTGCGGCGCGGGTTCCGGTGCAGACGGCGACGGCGTGCCGGGCGGTGAGGAGGTGGTGCTCGCCCTCGGGTCCCTCGACGGCGACCTTGCGGGTGCCGCGCAGTCGGCCGTGGCCGCGGTAGAGGCGGGCGCCGGTGGAGTCGAGCCAGCGGACGGCACCGTCGTCCTTCCAGTCGGAGACGTAGTAGTCGCGGTGGGCGAGCACGGCCGCCGCGTCCAGCGGTCCCTGGACCAACTGGCGCAGCCCCGGCACCATGCGGGCGTCGGAGCGGGCGATGGCCGGGCGCAGCAGCGTCTTGCTGGGCATGCACGCCCAGTACGAGCACTCGCCGCCGACCAGTTCGCTCTCCACGACCCCCACGCTCAGTCCGGCCGCCCGGGCCCGGTCCACGACGTTCTCGCCGACCGGTCCCGCACCCAGGACCACCACGTCGTACTCGTGCTCCACCTCATGTGTCATGGGCCCCAGTCTGGTGGCAGGTGTGCGCCGCGGCCACAGGGGAAGGCGCGGCCGTGCACGCTCGGAACGAGAGCCGTGCCCGCGCCGAACAGCGCGGAACCGCGTGGAATAGCGCGACTCGATACACCGTTGTGCGGGGCGAGTCCCCAGGGGACCGTGAGGGACACCCGCCAGGAGACCCGGAGAGGTAGAAAGCATGAGCACTGTTGAGCTCACCAAGGAAAACTTCGACCAGATCGTGAGTGACAACGACTTCGTTCTGATCGACTTCTGGGCTTCCTGGTGCGGTCCGTGCCGGCAGTTCGCACCGGTCTTCGAGGCGGCGTCCGAGCGTCATGAGGACCTCGTCTTCGCCAAGGTCGACACCGAGGCGCAGCAGGAGCTGGCCGCCGCGTTCGAGATCCGCTCGATCCCGACGCTGATGATCGTGCGCGACAACGTGGCCGTGTTCGCACAGCCCGGCGCTCTGCCGGAGGCCGCCCTGGAGGACGTGATCGGTCAGGCGCGCAAGCTCGACATGGACGAGGTGCGCAAGTCCATCGAGGACGCAAAGCAGCAGCAGTAGGAGCGAGCCGGAGGGGGGGGGCCGGGTGTCCCCGAAACCCCCCCCCGCCATACCCCGGCCACCCGGCGGGGCCAGACCGTCGCCCCGGGGGCACCCCCCCCCGCCCCGCCCCC
>NZ_JBHJTL010000115.1:0-24756 GCF_042264065.1 Streptomyces sp. NPDC056222
GATGGCCGCGGCCGCTCTGCCCGTGTGCTGCCGCGTCTTCGCACCGCAGCGGGCGGCCGTGTCCCTGCTCAGGGGCCGGGCCGCCGTGCTGTCCGACCCCTTCCCAGCAGCGGTTACAGTCCCTCTATGAGCAAGCCCCGGTCCCTGGCGCCGCCGCCGCGCACCCGTGCCTACCGGCTGGTGACGGCCCGCGGCGACTTCGCCGTCCTGGACACCGCACCCGAGGGCAAGGCCCTCGGCTCGGTGCTGCTGCTGCCCGGCTACACCGGCAGCAAGGAGGACTTCCTCGCACTGCTCGGGCCGCTGAGCGACGCCGGCTACCGCGCCGTCGCGGTCGACGGCCGGGGCCAGCACGAGAGCCCGGGGCCACGGCACCGCGCCGCGTACAGCCGGCGGGCGCTGGCCCTCGACGCCGTCTCCCAGGCCCTCGCGCTCGGCGACGGGCCCGTGCATCTGCTGGGGCACTCCTTCGGCGGGCTGGTGGCGAGGTCCGCGGTGTGGCTGGCACCGGAGGCGTTCCGTTCGCTGACGCTGCTCTCGTCGGGGCCCGGCCGGGTCGCCCGGCCGCAGCGCGTCCGTGTCCGGCTGCTGCGCGGGGCGCTCGCGCTGCTGCCCAAGGAGCGGGTGTGGCGGGCGACGCGCTGGCTCGACAGCCGGGGCGAGGAGCCGGGCGTGACCGACCCGCCGGAGATCGTGAGCTTCCTGCGGCGCCGCTGGATGCGCACGCGGATCGTCCAACTGTCCGTCACGGGACGGCTGTTGAGGCGCGACAGGGACGGTACGGCTCAGCTGGCGCAGCTCACCGTGCCGCTGCACATCGCGTACGGGGACGAGGAGATGGTCTGGCCGACGGCGAGCCTGGCGGAGGCGGCGCGGCGTACCGGGGCCCATCACACGGTGGTCGCGGGTGCGGGCCACTCCCCCAACGTGTCCCATCCGCAGGAGCTGGCCGACCGGCTGACCGCGTTCTGGGAGCGCTGCCCCTAGGGCACTGGACGGTCCGGCCCGTCAGAACTGGGCCTGGAGGTGCTGCCAGAACCCGTCCCGCAGCGCCCTGCGCAGCGCCGCGTGGCCCCGCAGGGAGCGGCTGAGCAGCTTCTCCGCCTCGATGAGCAGATCCTGGTCGACCGGTCCGGGCAGATACGGATGCCCGGGCAGCAGCTCGGCCAGGGCGTCGGGGCCGCGCTCGACGAGCCAGGTCGCGGCGATCTGGGCACCGACGAAGCGGACCTCGTCGCGCGAGGGCGGCGGCTCGCCCTCGTTCTCGTACGTCGTGACGGGGCGTCGGGTGACGTAGGGACGACAGAAGTCGAGGTCGAACGTGCGCTGGCTGTCGACCTCCCAGAGCAGCGGCTCGGCCTGGTTGCGTCCGTCCGCGGCCTCGATGCCCCAGAGGTGGACGCGGGCCCCGTACCCCTGGGCCGCCTCGACGGCCGAGACGAGGTCCTCGTCGCCGCCGACGAGGGCGGCGTCGCTGATGGCGCGGTGGCGGGCGAGGGACTCCAGGTCGGAGCGGATGAGGGAGTCGACGCCCTTCTGCTGGTTGTTGGCGTTGAGGTTGCCGAGGCGGACCTTGACGTCGGGCAGCTCGGCGATCGACTGCTGCTCGGGGGTGTGGATACGGCGCCGTGCGCCGTCGTACCAGTAGACGCGCAGCAGCCGGCTGTCGGCGAAGATCGTGCGGGCCTTGTCGATGAAGGCCTCGATCAGCCCCTCGGCGTCGAGGTCGAAGGAGCGGCGGTCCTCGGTGCCCGCGACCAGCAACCCGGCCGCAGCATAGACGTAACCTGCGTCGACGAAGATGGCGTGCGTCGAGGGTGTCTTGGCCACCTCGGCGAGCATCCGCTGGAGGAGCTCATTGGTGCGCTCCAGGCGGGCTCCGAGGTCGCGGACCGGGTCGCCGGGCGTCGTCTGAGGTATCTCTGCGTCGTTCATACGGGCCTCATTCTCCGCCGGTCGCGGCCCCGTCGCCAACGTCCCCTACCGCTTAGTAGTTAGCCATCCGAAAAATTTCCTTAGCGTAGGGAATGTTTGCAGGATGCATCCCGTTGGAACGCTATGTAACTCGCATCGCAGTTCTCCACCAGGAGGATCAACTCAGACGAAGGGAGAAGCCTGTGCGCTTCGAAATCCTGCGACTGGACGACATCGACGGCACGCCCGTCGACCGAACCGTCGTGGACGCCGCCTCCGTCAACCGGATCGTGCAGCAGGCCGCATCGATCGGCCAGCGCATCTGGATCCGTCCGGCCGACACCACGGCCTCATAACAAGGCATCCGCTCAGACGCACCGCGCCCCCGCATGGACTCCGTGAACCGGAATCCGTACGGGGGCGCAGTGGCGTGCGGGGCGACCTCCGGGCTCCCTAGGAGCCCTGGATGACCTGGGTGACGCCGTTGATGATCTGCTGGACGGCGATGGCCGACAGCATCATGCCGGCGAGCCGGGTGACGAGCACGACGCCGCCGTCCTTGATGACGCGGATGATCAGCAGCGAGTAGCGCATGGTCAGCCAGAGCACGACGTGCATGGCGACGATGGCGGCCCAGACCGAGACCTGCGCGGCGGTGCCGTCGGCGTGCTGCACGGCGAGAATCACCGACACGATCGCACCGGGCCCGGCGAGCAGCGGCATCCCGAGGGGGACGAGGGCGACGTTGACGTCCTTGGTCTGCTTGGGCTCGTCGGTCTTGCCGGTGAGCAGGTCGAGCGCGATGAGCAGGAGGAGCAGACCGCCGGCGATCATCAGCGCGGGTACGGACACATGGAGATAGTCGAGGATCTGCTGCCCGAGGATCCCGAACACGGTGATGACCCCGAAGGCCACGGCAACGGCCTGCCAGGCCATCCGCCGCTGAACCTTGGCGGGCCGTCCGGAGGTGAGGGCGAGGAAGATCGGGGTGATCCCGGGGGGATCCATGATCACAAAAAGGGTCAGAAAGAGCGAGCCGAAGACGGCGACGTCGAACACGGTGAGCCTTGCGATTTGGGGTGTACGAGGGATGGGGGCGCGCTTGTGGGGGCGCGGTGCCCTTGGCGGGCGACGTGGGGGCGACGTGGGCGGCGTCCCGGGCGGGAGAACCCGCCCCGGCACGGTGAATGCCCGCTCCGGGGCAACCGCCGAGAACCGACCGGGACCCGCCGGGCTCCGGAAACGGCTCCGCCGAGGGGCCGAGTCGGTGCCCGGCGGGGCTCCCGATGACGGCTCCGGTCGGAGCGAGTCCGGGTTCCACGGGGCCGGAGTCCAGGTCCCGCAAGGTCCGGGGCCAGGCCCCGGCAGGGCCGAGGCCGAGTCCGCCGGGCCCGAGTCCGGGTCCGCAGGAGGCCGAGTCCGCAGCGGGCCGGGCCAGGTCCCCAGGAAGCCGAGTCCGGGTCCCGCAGGGGTTCCGGGGCAGCGCCCGGGGCCCGCGCGGGACCTTTCCGGTGGCCGGTCCCGGTAGGGACTACGCGGGTCCGCCCGTGCCCGGGACCGGGAAGGCGCCCGTGGCGCGGCGGGTGATCTCGCCGTAGATCTCGGGGTCCGTGGTGAAGTCCCCGAGGCGGCACGTCTTGCGGCTGCCGTGGTAGTCGCTGGAGCCCGTGGCCAGCAGCCCGAGCTCCTTCGCCAGCCCCCGCAGCCGCGCCCGCGTCGCCTCGTCGTGGTCCATGTGGTCGACCTCGATGCCGTCGAGACCGGCCTCCGCGAGTCGGGCGATCGCGGACTCCGGCACGACCTCGCCGCGCTTGACGGCGAGCGGGTGCGCGAAGACCGTGACGCCGCCGGCCGCCTTGACGAGTCGGATCGCGTCGAACGGGTCGAGCTCGTGCTTCTCCACGTACGCCCGTCCGCCGTCCGCCAGCCACTCCTGCGTGAAGGCCCCGGACACGTCCGGTACGACGCCGAGTTCGACGAGCGCCTCCGCGACGTGCGGGCGGCCCACCGAGCCGTCCCCCGCGATCCGGGCGACCTGCTCCCACGTGGCGGGGACGCCGAGCTCCTGGAGCTTGCCGACCATCGCCCGGGCGCGCGGCACGCGGTCGTCCCTGACCAGCTCACGCTCGGCGGCCAGCTCGGGCTCCTCGGGGTCGAAGAGGTAGGCGAGCATGTGCAGCCCGACCCCGTCGACCCGGCAGGACAGTTCGGCTCCGGTGACGAGGGTCAGCCCCTCGGGAAGCGCGGCGATCGCCTCGGCGTACCCACGCGTCGTGTCGTGGTCGGTGAGGGCGACGACGTCGAGTCCGGCGGCCGCCGCGTTGCGGACCAGCTCGGCCGGGGTGTCCGTGCCGTCCGAGGCGGTGGAGTGGGTGTGCAGATCGATGCGCACGACGCGGTACTCCAGGGCTCGGGGCGGACGAAGGGGACGCTCCAGCATAACGGGGGAATCGAACACCCCCGCCCCGTCGCGCCCCACCCGAAGCCGCGGGGCTCGCTACGTGAGCAGACGCGGCGTCAGCGCCCCGCACGGCAGCAGTTCGACCTCCGCGCCCGCGTCCCGGAGGTCGGTCAGCACCAGCTCGTCGTACATCAGCAGCCCGGACTGCTCGGGCCACACGATCGCCCACAGCCACAGCCCGCGCGCCTCACCCGCGAAGACCGCACGGTCCTGCGGCGCGCCGTTCACGTGCCACAGCGGCGTCGGACGGCCGGCGGCGAGCACCTTCGTCTGGGCGGGCTTGTCGATCGCCATGTGGGGCCCGGGGTCGGGTCCGTCGATCCCGGCGTATCTCGCACCGAGTCCCACGCCCAGCTCCTCCGCGACGAGCAGCAGCTCACCGATGCCGCCGAGCGGCCCGGGACCGGAGCAGGCGACGGCCGTCGCGCGCCCTCCGCTGCGGTCGTCACCTGCGTACGCGACCCCGGTGAAGAGCCATCCGACGGGCAGGGGCCACGGCATCCACACAGGCACCTGGGTCCGGTGCACCACGACACCGAGGGCCTCGACGCTGGGCGGGATCACGGGTTGCAGCGGGTGCACCGAGCCGTGCACGTCGCACTGCCACGAGTCGGCAAAAAGACCGGGCGCCCTGACCCGGCCACCGCACTTCGGGCAACTGGGTTCGCCCCTCATAGAGCCCAACGGTCCTACCCCACCGCGTCCACGTCAAGGACGATCACCCGTCCGGCCCGACCAGTTCACCCCGAGTAATAGATGCGGTTTGCACACATCGGCTCGTCCCGCCCATTCCGTGTACGCCTCAACCACCGACGCACGCCACACGAGGGAGGCGCGGCCTCAATCCAGCGACACGGACCTGCGCAGCGGATCCCGCAGATCCGTGCCGTTCGTCAGCCAGCGCTCCTGGAGCGCGTCCGCACCGTGGACCCGCTTCCACGCCGCCTCGTTGGACGTCATCGGCAGCAGCGGCAGGAACCGCACCGGATCCATCGGCTCGTCGAGCTCCAGGTCCTCCACCAGACCACCCGGCTCCGCGACGAGGACCGAGCTGAACGGGGCCCCGGGCCACAGGGGTTCACCCACGTCGAGCGAGGCCCCCGCGGCCACCACCACGCCCTCGACCTGCGGTGTCGAGGCGAGGACGGCGAGCGGGCGCAGCACCTTGTCGGTGTCGGCGAGCCCGCCCCGTACCGACAGCACCAACTCGGCGCGCGGGCCCTTCACGGGGTCGGCGAGCGCGGACGTCGGGTCGGTCATCGGGTGCGCGGACATGCCGAGGGTGGCGTACCGCACGACATCGCCGTCGACGAACCGGAGCACCTCGATCCGATCCGTACCGAGGAACGTCACCGCGGCCCGCGCGTCCGGTTCACCGAGCGCCGTACGTAGCCGGGCCTCGACCAGAGCAAGAACTTCTCCCATGACGCGAGCATAAAGCGCGTATGGAACGGGCAAAGGAAGGGATTGACCCTCTGTCGGCTGATAGTCTTGGCCGCTGGTCGGGACTCCCGACTACTCGTCATCCCCCAAGGGGGACCGGCTGGAGGAGGTGGGGCTGCGTGGATCGAAGTCGATCGGGCAGTACCAACCGCTCTTCCGCCCCGCACCCGAGCCCGGTGCGTTCCTCCCGGTGATCTGAGGCCTTCCGCACCCGGTCCGCCCCGTCATCCGGCATCTCGCACGACGGAAGAGCACTTCGCCTTTGCCTGTCTGTAGCGAACGCCGTCACCGCGATCCCGCGGTGCCGCCCGCTTTGTGGACGACGTAGCTCCACGTCCCCATTCCGGGCTGTGCCACGCCTCGCCGACGGCTTCTCCGTGAAGGAGCATGCCAAATGTCGATGATCCGTGACCTCCGTGCCGCGGTCCGCCCCTCCCTGCGCCCCTCGCTGCGCAAGGGCGGCTCCACCCTCGCCTCCCCGTACGCCAACTACGACGCCACCCGCGACCCCTCCGCCTCCAGCGCCGTCGTCGACTGCGCCGTCTACCGCGACGGCCGTCGCATCGACGACCGCGCCTGCCTGACGCCCCGCGGCGCGATGCGCCAGGTACGGGAGAGCGGCGGCTTCGCCTGGATCGGTCTGCACGAGCCGACCGAGTCCGAATTCGCGGGTATCGCCGCCGAGTTCGGGCTCCACCCGCTCGCCGTCGAGGACGCCGTCCACGCCCACCAGCGACCCAAGCTGGAGCGGTACGACGACACCCTCTTCACCGTCTTCAAGACGATCCACTACGTCGAGCACGCCGAGCTCACCGCGACCAGCGAGGTCGTCGAGACCGGCGAGGTGATGTGCTTCACCGGCCCCGACTTCGTCATCACCGTCCGGCACGGCGGCCAGGGCTCCCTGCGCAACCTGCGCCACCGCCTCCAGGGCGAGCCCGAACTGCTCGCCAAAGGCCCCTCGGCCGTCCTCCACGCCATCGCCGACCATGTCGTCGACGGCTACATCGCGGTCGCCGACGCGGTCGAGCTCGACATCGACCAGATCGAGATCGACGTCTTCTCCCCGCCGGCCAAGGGCTCCACGCGCGGCACCGACACCGGCCGGATCTACCAGCTCAAGCGCGAGGTACTGGAGTTCAAGCGGGCCGTCACCCCGCTGCTGCGCCCGATGCAGCTGCTGAGCGAGCGCCCGATGCGGCTGGTCGACCCCGACATCCAGAAGTACTTCCGTGATGTCGCCGACCACCTCGCGCGCGTCCAGGAGCAGGTCGTCGGCTTCGACGAACTCCTCAACTCGATCCTCCAGGCCAACCTGGCCCAGGCGACCGTCACGCAGAACGAGGACATGCGCAAGATCACCTCCTGGGCGGCCATCATCGCCGTGCCGACGGCGGTCTGCGGCGTGTACGGCATGAACTTCGAGCACATGCCCGAGCTGGAGTGGAAGTACGGGTACCCGATGGTGCTCGTCGGCATCGCCGCGGCCTGCTTCGCCATCCACCGCACCCTGAAGCGCAACGGCTGGCTCTAGGCGGCGCACCGGCCGGCACTGGATAGGCTGCGGGGCATGACAGACACGCTGCTCGGCCTCGCCCTCGTCGAGGAGGCCACCAAGAAGTCCGGCCTCATCTGGGTCCGGGGCGACGCCCCCGCGGCCCGGGCGCTGTGGCACGTCTGGCACGAGGGCGCGGCGCACGTCGTGGGCGACGGCCCGGGCGAGCAGCCGCTCCCCGGCCTCGTCGCGGGCGCGACGGCCGAGGTCACGGTCCGCAGCAAGGACAAGGGCGGCCGGATCGTCGCCTGGACGGCGGCGGTGACCGAACTGGCTCCGGGCACGGAGGAGTGGGACGCCGCGGTCGCCGAGCTGAAGGGCAAGCGCCTGAACGCGACGGACGGCGAGGCGATGCCGGACCGGTGGGCGCGCGAGTGCCGCGTGCTGCGGCTCACTCCGCAGGACTCCACGACGGAGCTTCCCGACGGGTCCCTGGCGGCGGTTCCCCAGCCGTCGGAGGCCACGACGCGGCGCCCGGTTCCGGCGGCGCTTCCCCGTCTGCTGCTGAAGCGCCGCAAGCGCTGACCCGACGCGGGCCCGACCGGTCCGACGGCCGGCCCTTCACGTACGCGGCAGCTGCTTGCCGTAGTCCAGGGTCTGGTCCTTCGACGGCTCCTCCAGCGGGAAGTCCTTGTCCCACTCGGACAGCACCACCACCCCCGCACCGCCGCCGCGCGCGAACTGGAGCGGGAACGGAGTCCCCTCCAGCGCGACGTCCAGCGTGCCGCCCTCGCCGTCCTCGCCGCCCTTGACCTTGACCGTGCGGATGCCGCCGATCTTGTCGCGGTCGCCCTTGACGACGTCGCCGTGCAGCCCGATGAGCCCGTCGAGCAGCAGATCCATGTCGGTGAAGCCGCGCAGCTGCTTGTACGAGGGGTCGTCCTGCGGCACCTTCACATACTTGTCGTCGAGCTTGTCGGCGGCCTCGCTGTCCGACTCGTCCGGCTCCTCGGACGCCGATCCTCCGGACGCCGCGCCGCCGTTCGCCTTGCCGTCGGACGCCCCCTCGCCGGGCGCCCAGAAGCCGGCGTCGGCCTTCAGATAGAGCGCCTCGCCGATCCGCAGCAGCTCGAACGTGCTGTTCTTCGTCGTCACCGAACCGCTCGCGCCGTCCTGCTTGAGCCGCATGTTCAGCTTGTACGTGCCGCCCTTGCTGACCAGGGTCCCGGCCAGCCGTACCGCCTTCGCGGCATCGGCGGCCGACTGCGCCTTCTGCTCGATGGCGGTCGCCTCCAGCTTCCCGACCCCGTTCGTCCCCTCGTCCGGATCCGATGCGCAGGCGGTGAGACCCGCCACGAGCCCGGCGCAGAGCGCCACGGGCAGGACGGCCCGGCGGATGCGCGATGCAGTGGGGAGTGCGGTCACCTGCGCTGCCTCTCGAATGTCGTCGGTGGGGGGACGGCAGACCGCAGCGTACCCGGGACGGGAGTCTCCCCCGCAGGCAGCCGTACGGGCGCTCTTCCGGGGCGCCACGGAAGGGCACGGGCTAGCCTGAACCCGGCATATCTCGGCAATGACCCGAATCGTGCGACATCGAGGAGGCGCGTGGCATGGTGGCAGGCGCCCCCCGGGTCTTCGTCTCGCACATCGCCGGTGTCCCCGTGTTCGACCCCAACGGCGACCAGGTCGGCCGCGTCAGCGACCTCGTGGCCATGCTCCGGGTGGGCGGCCGCCGGCCGCCCCGGCTGCTCGGCATGGTCGTCGAGGTCCTCAGCCGCCGCCGGGTCTTCGTCCCCATGACCCGGATCACGGGCGTCGAGTCCGGCCAGGTCATCACCACGGGCGTGGTCAACATGCGCCGCTTCGAGCAGCGCCCCACCGAACGGCTCGTCCTCGGCGAACTCCTCGACCGCCGGGTGCGGCTCGTGGAGACGGACGAGGAGGTCACCGTCCTGGACGTGGCCATCCAGCAGCTGCCGGCCCGCCGCGACTGGGAGATCGACAAGGTCTTCGTACGGCGCGGCAAGCCCGGCGCGCTGCGCCGCAAGGGCGAGACGCTGACCGTGGAGTGGTCGGCCGTCACCGGCTTCTCGCTGGAGGAGGAGGGCCAGGGCGCCGAGAACCTGGTCGCCACCTTCGAGCGGCTGCGCCCCGCAGACCTGGCCAACGTGCTGCACCACCTCTCCCCCAAGCGGCGGGCCGAGGTCGCCGCCGCCCTCGACGACGACCGGCTCGCCGACGTCCTGGAGGAGCTGCCGGAGGACGACCAGGTCGAGATCCTCGGCAAGCTGAAGGAGGAACGCGCCGCCGACGTCCTGGAGGCGATGGACCCGGACGACGCCGCCGACCTGCTCTCCGAGCTGCCGGAGGAGGACAAGGAACGGCTGCTGACGCTGATGCGGCCCGACGACGCCGCCGACGTGCGCCGGCTCCTGGCGTACGAGGAGCGGACCGCGGGCGGTCTGATGACGACCGAGCCGATCGTGCTGCGGCCCGACGCCACGGTCGCGGACGCACTGGCACGCGTACGGCAGCAGGACCTGTCCCCCGCGCTCGCCGCCCAGGTGTACGTGTGCCGGCCGCCGGACGAGACTCCGACGGGCAAGTACCTGGGCACGGTGCACTTCCAGCGGCTGCTGCGCGACCCGCCGTTCACGCTCGTCAGCTCGCTCGTCGACAGCGATCTGCCGCCGCTCGCCCCGGACACCCCGCTGCCCGCCGTCACCAGCTACCTGGCCGCGTACAACATGGTCGCGGCGCCGGTGGTGGACGAGAGCGGGTCGCTGCTCGGCGCGGTCACCGTCGACGACGTACTCGACCACCTGCTGCCGGAGGACTGGCGGGAGACGGAGTTCCACGGGGAGGGAGCCCCGCATGGGAGCTGAGCGCGCGCAGGAGCGGGAGAGAGAACGGGAGCGGGAACGGGAACGGGAGCGGACCCTGCCCCGGATCCGGCTCGATCTCCCGCGCGAGCGGCGGTCCAGGCTGCTGCCGGAGTACGACCCGGAGGCCTTCGGCCGGCTCTCGGAGCGGATCGCCCGCTTCCTGGGAACCGGACGCTTCCTCGTCTGGATGACCCTGACGATCGTCGTCTGGGTGCTGTGGAACATCTTCGCGCCGACGCCGCTGAGGTTCGACGAGTACCCGTTCATCTTCCTGACGCTGGTCCTGTCGCTCCAGGCCTCGTACGCGGCCCCGCTGATCCTCCTCGCCCAGAACCGGCAGGACGACCGGGACCGGGTCAATCTCGAGCAGGACAGGAAGCAGAACGAGCGGTCGATCGCGGACACCGAGTTCCTGACGCGGGAGATCGCCGGACTGCGGATGGGGCTCGGCGAGGTGGCGACCCGGGACTGGATCCGCTCGGAGCTTCAGGACCTGATCAAGGAGATGGAGGAGCGCCGGGACGGCCATCGGGATCTATTCCCTCCGGGCGGCGATCACCGAAGTGACGTACCCGACCGCTGACGGGCTTTCCGGGGCCGGTGGTCCGCGCCGTACCATCGTCGGTATGGCTACGGAAGACGCGGTGCGCGAAGCACTGGCGACGGTGAACGACCCCGAGATCAACAAACCGATCACCGAGCTCGGCATGGTCAAATCGGTGGAGATCGGATCCGACGGCAGGGTCGCCGTCACGGTCTATCTCACCGTCTCCGGCTGCCCGATGCGCGACACGATCACCCAGCGCGTGACCGACGCGGTCTCCCGGGTCGAGGGCGTCTCCGGCGTCGACGTGACGCTCGACGTGATGAGCGACGAACAGCGCAAGGAGCTGGCCGCGGCGCTGCGCGGCACGACGGCCGAACGTGAGGTCCCGTTCGCCAAGCCCGGCTCGCTGACCCGCGTGTACGCGGTCGCCTCCGGCAAGGGCGGCGTCGGCAAGTCGTCCGTGACCGTGAACCTCGCGGCGGCGATGGCCGCCGACGGCCTGAAGGTCGGCGTCGTCGACGCCGACATCTACGGCCACTCGGTGCCCCGGATGCTGGGCGCGGACGGCCGTCCGACCCAGGTCGAGAACATGATCATGCCGCCGTCCGCGAACGGCGTGAAGGTCATCTCCATCGGCATGTTCACCCCGGGCAACGCCCCGGTCGTCTGGCGCGGCCCGATGCTCCACCGTGCCCTCCAGCAGTTCCTCGCGGACGTGTACTGGGGCGACCTGGACGTGCTGCTGCTCGACCTGCCCCCGGGCACGGGCGACATCGCGATCTCGGTGGCGCAGCTGGTGCCGAACGCCGAGATCCTCGTCGTGACGACCCCGCAGCAGGCGGCGGCCGAGGTCGCCGAGCGGGCCGGCTCGATCGCCGTCCAGACCCATCAGAAGATCGTCGGTGTCGTCGAGAACATGGCGGGCCTGCCGTGCCCGCACTGCGACGAGATGGTCGACGTCTTCGGCACGGGCGGCGGCCAGAAGGTCGCGGACGGCCTGACCAAGACCACGGGCGCGACGGTCCCGGTCCTCGGGTCCATCCCGATCGACGTCCGCCTGCGCGAAGGCGGCGACGAGGGCAAGCCGGTCGTCCTGACCGACCCGGACTCCCCCGCGGGCGCGGCCCTGCGCGCCATCGCCGGCAAGCTCGGCGGTCGCGCCAGGGGCTTGTCGGGAATGAGCCTGGGCATCACCCCGCGCAACAAGTTCTAGAGCGCGTCGGCCCGCACGGGCCCGCGCAGCGACGAAGGGGCACCCCGGTCGGGGTGCCCCTTCGTCGTGTCTGCGCTCCTCGCGCCTACGCGTACGCGTTCAGGTCCTCGACCCCCGAGAACCCCAGCCCGTAGGCGCTCATGCCCCTGCCGTAGGCCCCGATGTGCACCTCACCCGCAGACCCGGCCAGCACCCACCCGAACTCCGACTCCCGGTAGTGGAACGGCACCGGCACCCCGTCCACCGGCAGCGACAGCGTCGACCACTCCGGTCCCGTCAGGTCGTCCGCCAGCTCGAAGGCCGTCTCCGTCTGCTGGTCCAGCCAGTCGTTCCGCAGCGCGTGGTCCAGCTGCGCCGGCCAGGTGTACGCGAGGAGCCCCGAGCCGGCCAGCCACGCGGCCGAGGCGACCGTGGTGGCGTCCAGGACCCCCGTACCGTCGGCGGAGCGCCGCACCGGGTTCGCCGCGACCGTCACGACGACCGCGAAGCGCTCCTTCTCTTCCACGCTCGCGTCGGACTTTATGGACGGCTCGTCCCCGTGGCCCATCGACCCGTGCTGGACGGTCCCGTCCGCCGCCGTGCCGACCTGCATCAGCCAGCGCGGCCCCGTGAACGCCTCGTCAAGTCCGTACCAGGTGAAGGGTGCGCGCAGAAAGCCTTCGACCGTGCGCCGGGCAGCGGGCACTCCCTCCACCCGACTCGTCGTCTCCATCTCGGCCGCCTCCTCGATCCGTTGTGCCCGCGTCGGCGGACAACAGATGGAGGATAGCCACCGGTGTGTGCCCGGTGGTGTCAGCCCAGGTGGTCAGGTCGCGTCGGAGTCGTACGGCGGCCGCTCACCGGTGCCCGGCTTGTCCTGCTTCTTCAACAGGTCCGGTGAACCGTTGACGGCGGCCGGAACGGACGGGGTCTCCGTCTCGCGGCCGTGCACCGCGTCGGCGACCTCGTTCATCTCCTTCTTGAGGTCGAAGCTGCTGCGCAGCTCCTTCAGCTCCTTGAAGTCCTCGTTGCCGTCGAGCTGCTTGCGCAGGAACGTCTTCGGGTTGAGGTCCTCGAACTCGAAGTCCTTGAACTCGGGCCCCAGCTCGGTGCGGATGTCGGCCTTCGCGCTCTCCGAGAATTCGCGAATCTTTCGGATGAAGCGCGAGACGTCCTGGATGACCTTCGGCAGCTTGTCCGGGCCGAAAACGAGCACAGCGAGGACCACGAGCGTCACGAGCTCGAGTATGCCTAGGTCGTTGAACACCTTGCTGCTCCTTACACGGGGTTCGGGGCCCGCTCCACGGTACCCGCCGAAGCTGCCGGGCGGGTACCTTGCGGTGTCTCCCACATGGCGCTCAGTCGCCCTGGGAGGAACCGAGCGTCAACGTCTTGGTCTGCTCCTTGCCGCCGCGGAGCAGCGTCAGCTCCAGCCGGTCCCCCGGGCGGTGGGCGCGGATCTTGACGATCAACTCCTCGCCGCTGTGGACCCGCTGGCCGTCGACCTTGGTGATCACGTCGCCGGGGCGGATGCCGGCCTTGGCGGCCGGGCCGCCGGGGGTGACGGCGGCGGAGCCGTCCTTGCCCTTCTCGCCGACGCGGGCGCCGTCGCCGTTGAACTGCATGTCGAGGCTCACACCGATGACGGGGTGGGTGGCCTTTCCTGTATTGATCAGCTCCTCGGCGACCCGCTTGCCCTGGTTGATCGGGATGGCGAAGCCCAGGCCGATGGAGCCGGACTGGCCGCTCTCGCCGCCCTCGCCGCCTCCGGCGGCGCGGATGGCGCTGTTGATCCCGATGACCCGGGCCTTGGAGTCGACCAGCGGGCCGCCCGAATTGCCCGGGTTTATCGGCGCGTCGGTCTGGAGGGCGTCGACATAGCTGACGTCGCTGCCGTCGCCCTTCTCGCCGCCGGCCGTGATGGGCCGCTCCTTGGCGCTGATGATGCCGGAGGTGACGGTGTTCTGGAGGTCGAAGGGGGCGCCGATGGCGACGACCGGGTCGCCGACCCGCACGTTGTCCGAGTTGCCCAGCGGCAGTGGCTTGAGCCCCGAGACTCCGGTGACCTTGACGACGGCGAGGTCGTAGCCGCTGTCCTTTCCGACCAGCTTGGCGCTCGCGGTCTCACCGCTGCTGAAGGTGACCGAGATGTCCCCGGAGGAGGAGGCCGCGTCGACGACGTGGTTGTTGGTCAGGATGTGGCCCTGGGTGTCCAGGACGAAGCCGGTACCGGTGCCCGAGGCGCCACCGCCGCTGACGTGGAGGGTGACCACGCTGGGCAGGGCACTGGCGGCGATCCCGGCGACGCTGTCGGGGGCACGGCCGGAGTCCTCGGGGCCGGCCTGGGGCAGCTCGATCGTGCTGATGCCGCCGTTGCGCTCGACATAGGCGCCGACCGCGCCGCCGAGAACGCCCGTGATCATGGCGAAGACCAGTGCGCCCGTGAGCGCGAGCCCGCGCCGGGAGCGGCGCCGCTTGGCGGGCGGCTCCGCGCCGATGGTCAGCGGGACGAGCGGGGTGACTGCGGCCCCGGGGGCGCCCCAGGGGTCGTACTGCACCCACTGCGCGGGCTGCTGGGGCGTCGGCGCGGCCTGCTGCGGCATCGGCTGCGGTGCGGGTGCCGGATGGGGCGCCGTGTGCGGGGCGTGCTGGGGTACGGGCTGCGGAGGTACGGGGACCCCCTGGGCCGGAGTCGCCACCGGCCGCTGCACGGGCGGGGCGGGCGCCCAGGGGCCGGGCCCGCCGTAGGGCGGGGTCCGGTACTCGTCGGGCTCGTGAAGCGGCTGCGGCGCGGCGCCTGGCTCCGGAACCGTCTCCGACCCGGACTCCGGGACCGTGGCAAGGACCGGGACGGGCCCAGGAGCGGGGGACGGGACCTGGTCAGCGCCGTGCTCCGGGGCCACGGCCTGGCCCGGGACGGCGCCCTGCTCGTGGCCCGGGACCGGGACCTGGTCCGAGACAGCGACCTGCTCCTGGTCCGGCACCTGGTTCGGCGCGGGCACCCCGTCGGCGGGCGGCTCGGGGGCCGTGGGGGGCTCCGTTGCCGCGGGTGCGGCGAGCGTGAAGTCCCCCTCGTCCGCGGCCGGCGGCTCCGGTATCTCCCCGGCACCGCCCCCGGGGTGACCCCCGGCCGACGGCGTCGTGGGCCGGCTCCACCACTTCGGCTTCTGGCCGGTGGGCTTCCCGTCGTTCATGCTCTCCCCGCAACAGCTGGCCTGACCGCGCCCGCCTGCGTCGGGCACTCGTGACCTGGATTCAACCAGGTCCCGGGTCAGCGTTGGGAGGTGAGCGGGATCGTCGACGAGCCGGAGGCCGCCGACGTGGTCGGGGCCGGGTTGACGGTCGGGCCGCCGAGCGTGTTGAGCCCGGACGTGAACGCCAGGTGCAGCGCCGGTCCCGTCGGCCGTATGAACGGCGAGAGGGCCAGCAGCGACGGCGGAGCCTGGTCCTGGAACCGGCCGGTCACCGCGGGGGTCGCCTCACCGGGAACCAGGGGTCCGGGCGCCACGACCCCGGGCGTCGACAGGGGCGTGCCGACCGGGCCGGTCGACGAGTCCGTGACGGACCGCTCTCCCGAGCGTCCGCCGCGACCCGTGGCCGCGCCCATGTTCGTACCCGCGCCGTTGCCCGAGTTCGAGCCGGTGCCACCGCCCGACGCGGCTGCCCGCAGCGGGGTCACGGTGTTGCCCGTGCCCTCGCCGCGCGCGCCGACGTTCACCGAGGACTCCAGCGGCAGGGCGCCGCCGAGCGCGATGGCCGCGAACGAGACCGCGCTGGCCGCCGCGATGCCGAACCGCCGTCCGCGCCAGGGCGAACGGTCCTGGTCGGGACGGCCGACCGCGTGGATACGGAAGCCGGAGTGCGGGGAGACGACGGCCGTGGCGAAGCCGTCGGACTTCACCCCGCCGGCGCCGCCGGACCCACCGGATCCGCCCAGGCCGAAGAGTTCGTCGAAGGGTCCCCCGCGACGGTCGTCGCCCCCCGGGTCACCGGGGCCCCCGGGCAGCCCCTGGAGACGGGCGAGAAGGCCCTCCGAGGGCGGAGGGGGTGCGGAGGAGGCGAAGACGCTCTTCAGCGTGCGCTGGGCGTCGGCCTCCGCCTTGCATTTGGGACAGGTCGCGAGGTGCGCGAGGACCCGCTCGCGGGCGTCGTGGCCGAGCTCCCCGTCGACCAGCGCCGCGAGCCGGTCCCCGAGGTGCTGCTCCGCGGGGGTCGGTCCGGCAGGACGTGTGTTCACGCCGTACCGCCCTCCCAGCCGACGGCGGCCAGCGCGCGCTCCGCCCGAGCCTCGGGGGAACGGTGCTTCAGCGCCTTGCGCAGGTGGGAGCGCCCGCGGTGGATCCGGCTGCGGACCGTGCCGAGCTTCACGCCGAGCGTTGCGGCGATCTCCTCGTACGAGAGTCCTTCGATGTCGCAGAGGACGACCGCGGCCCGGAACTCGGGCGCGAGGGTGTCGAGAGCCTGCTGGACGTCGGCGTCGAAGTGCGTGTCGTTGAACGCCTGCTGCGGCGAGGGCTCGCGGCTGGGCAGCCGCTCGGCCGCGTCGTCGGCGAGCGCGTCGAAACGGATCCGCTGCTTGCGGCGGACCATGTCGAGGAAGAGGTTGGTGGTGATGCGGTGCAGCCAGCCCTCGAAGGTGCCCGGCGTGTACGTCGACAGCGAGCGGAAGACGCGGACGAAGACCTCCTGCGTGAGGTCCTCGGCGTCGTGCTGGTTGCCGGTCAGCCGGTAGGCGAGGCGATAGACCCGGCCACTGTGCGTGCTGACGATCTCCTCCCAGGTGGGCGGAGTCCACGCCTGCGATTCCGCATCCGATGCGAAGGTCGCGGTGGTGGGAGCGGAGTCGGCGGTGTGGATTCGGTCAGCGGTGTCGGTCACGGATTTCGGCTCACCCGCCGACCTGAGAAGACGCCGAAGCACTCCTCCCCGATCCACAGGCGCAGCCGCACCTCCCCTGTCGGCTCTGGTGGTGTCCAGTGGAGCCCCTACCATAGCCACCTCGCCCGTTAGCTCCGGATAAGAATCTTTACGCGAATTTGGGGGCCGGGTGGGCCGGCGCTCCGTATCGCTCCCGCCTCCTCAGAACGCGCGGTCCCATCTGCGGGTTCCCGCGTGCAGCGGATACAGTCACCGTTGCGCCAACTACGGGGACAGGAGAGGGCCATTACCGCCAACCGGCAGACGAGCTGGGCGTTCGCCGACGCCTTTGTCGCCGAGGACGAAGCGCTGCACTGGGCCCGTGACCGGGCCCGGGAGGCAGGGCTGCCCTCGGTGTCTCCGGGCACCGGCGCCGCTCTGCGCCTGCTGGCGGCCACGGCGGGCGCGAAAGCGGTGGCCGAAATCGGTACGGGCACGGGGGTGTCCGGGATCTATCTGCTGCACGGAATGCGGCCGGACGGGGTCCTGACGACCGTGGACCTGGAGCCGGAGCGTCAGCAGTTCGCGAAGACGGCCTTCCGGGCGGCGGGCTTCGCCGGGAACCGGGCGCGTTTCATCCCGGGCCGGGCACTGGACGTCCTGCCGCGACTCGCGGACGGCGGGTACGACCTCGTCTTCTGCGACGGCGACCGGCTGGAGTGCCTGGACTACCTCGCTGAATCGTTGCGCCTGCTGCGACCCGGGGGTTTGGTCTGCTTCGAGGGAGTCTTCGCGGACGGCCGTACGGTCGACTCCGCGGCTCAGCCGGCGGAGGTGCTGCGGGTGCGCGAGCTGCTGCGTGCGGTCCGCGAGAGCCAGGAGCTGCTGCCGTCCCTGCTGCCGGTCGGCGACGGCCTCCTGTGCGCGGTGCGACGGGGCTGAGGCTCCTCAGGGCCGCCGAACGCGCGACCTGCCCCCGACACACTCCTGCCCCGGCGCGGTGGGTACCGTGCCGGGGCAGGAGCGGACAATCCTGGCTTGTCGCGTCAGCCGACTACCTGCTTCAGGGCGTCGCCGAGTGCTTCGGCCTCGTCCGGGGTCAGCTCGACGACAAGCCGACCGCCGCCTTCGAGCGGAACGCGCATGACAATGCCCCGCCCCTCCTTGGTCACCTCGAGCGGGCCGTCGCCCGTCCGCGGCTTCATGGCCGCCATGCTTGTTCCCCTTCCTGAAACCAGCTCTTCGTCAGCCGACGGCCCCTGATCGGGAGCACACGTCACCGGCATCGAACACATTGCTTCCAGGTCATTATCCCGCATCACAGGACCCGATGACCAACATCAGGTTGCATCGCTTCAGCAACGCGCTTCCGCAAAACCGCCCTTTTCGGCGATCAGCCTGCGATACTTCGCCGCCGCCCCACCGCTCCTCCCCCCTCGGTCTTTGACGCAGCTCACATGTGCGGGGTGCGTGATCTCCGACATCCTGGGGGTCCCCAGGACGACGTCCGGGGGTGGGGGTCCCCCCGGACGAAGTCTGGGGGAGGTCAGGACGCAAAAGACGCGAAGGGAAGCCCCGATGGCCGACACCGTTCTGTACGAAGTGAGCGACGGACTCGCCACGATCACGCTCAACCGGCCCGAGGCCATGAACGCGATGAACGTCGAGGCGAAGGTCGCCCTGCGGGACGCGGCGGAGGCTGCCGCGGCGGACACCGCCGTACGAGCCGTGCTGCTGACGGCGGCGGGCGACCGGGCGTTCTGCGTGGGCCAGGACCTGAAGGAGCACGTAGGTCTGCTGATGTCGGACAAGGAGTCCGGGACGCAGCACACGATGAACACCGTCCGGGACCACTACAACCCGATCGTCACGGCGCTGACCGGCATGAAGAAGCCCGTGGTGGCGGGCGTCAACGGGGTCGCGGCGGGGGCCGGCTTCGGCTTCGCGCTGGCGGCGGACTACCGGGTCGTCGCCGACACCGCCGCGTTCAACACCTCCTTCGCGGGTGTCGCGCTCACCGCCGACTCCGGCATGTCGTGGACGCTGCCCCGGCTGATCGGCGCGAGCCGCGCCTCGGACCTGCTGCTCTTCCCGCGCTCGATCAGCGCCCAGGAGGCGTACGAGCTCGGCATCGTGAACAAGCTGGTCCCGGCCGCCGACCTCGCGCAGGAGGCCCTGAAGGTCGCCCGCGCCCTGGCCGAGGGCCCGACCGTGGCGTACGCGGCGCTGAAGGCGTCGCTGGCGTACGGGGCGGACCACTCGCTCACGGAGGCGCTGGAGAAGGAGGACGAGCTCCAGACGGCGGCGGGCGCGTCGGAGGACCACACGATCGCGGTCCGGGCGTTCCTGGCGAAGGAGAAGCCGCGGTACGTGGGCCGGTGACACCGGGCGTGGCCCGGGTCGTCGTCAGCGGCCGCCCCGGGCCACGCACCCCTTCAGGTGGTCGTCGACGAGGCCGCAGGCCTGCATCAGGGCGTACGCCGTCGTCGGGCCGATGAACCGCAGCCCGCGCTTCTTCAGGGCCTTGGCCAGGGCCGTCGACTCGTCCGTCACGGCCGGGACGTCGGCGAGGGTCAGCGGGGCCGGCCGGGTCGCCCGATCCGGGGCGTACGACCAGATCAGGGCGTCGAGTTCGCCGGGAGACCAGGTCGCCAGCGTCTTCGCGTTCGCCAGCGTCGCGTCGATCTTCGCCCGGTTCCGGATGATGCCCTCGTCCACGAGGAGCCGCTCGCGGTCCGCCTCGCCGAACTCCGCCACCGACGCGATCTTGAAGTCGGCGAAGGCCCGCCGGAAGCCCTCACGGCGGCGCAGGATCGTGATCCAGGAGAGACCCGACTGGAACGCCTCCAGGCACAGCCGCTCGAACAGCGCGTCGTCGCCGTGGACCGGGCGTCCCCACTCCTCGTCGTGGTACGCCACGTAGTCCTCGGTCGACAGGCCCCAGGGGCAGCGCGGTCGGCCGTCGGGGCCGGGGATCGCCTCGCCGCTCACCGGTCCTCGTCGTCCTTCCGCAGCGAGGGGCCCGCCCCGCCGTGCCCGCCGGCCAGCGCCGCCTGCAGCTCCGCGATCCGCGCGTCCCGCTCGGCGAGCTCGGCGCCCAGGCGGCCCAGGACGTCGTCCACGTCCGCCATGCGGTAGCCCCGCGCGGTCACCGGCAGCCGGAGCGCCTCGATGTCGGCGCGGTCGACCGGCCGGCTCGCCGGCAGGGGGTCGACCAGCTGCTCCGGTGCCACCTCGGGCAGCACCTCGCTGTCGCCGCCGCCGACCACCGCCAGGGTGACCGCAGCGACGACCACGACCATCGCGATCAGCAAGAACCAGAACACCAGCGCGCCTCTCCCCGGAGTGGAAAACGTCCCACCGCCGATCGTGCCATGCGCCACCGACAGTTAGGGTCGCAGGCGAACGGACGCGAGGGAGGACAAAAGGGATGCTGCGCTTGGGACGGCGTGAATTCGGGCCGCACGAGCCGGTGATCATGGCGATCGTCAACCGGACCCCCGATTCCTTCTACGACCAGGGCGCCACCTTCCGCGACGAGCCGGCCCTCGCCCGCGTGGAGCAGGCGGTCGCCGAGGGCGCCGCCATCATCGACATCGGCGGGGTGAAGGCGGGCCCCGGCGAGGAGGTCACGGCGGAGGAGGAGGCGCGCCGCACGGTCGGCTTCGTCGCCGAGGTACGGCGTCGGCATCCGGACGTCGTCATCAGCGTCGACACCTGGCGGGCCGATGTCGGCGAGGCGGTCTGCGAGGCCGGCGCCGATGTCCTCAACGACGCGTGGGGCGGGGTGGACCCGCGGCTCGCGGAGGTCGCCGCCCGGTACGGCGCGGGGCTCGTCTGCACCCACGCGGGCGGCGCGGAGCCGCGGACCCGGCCGCACCGGATCGAGTACGAGGACGTGATGGCCGACATCCTGCGGGTGACCGTGGGGCTCGCGGAGCGGGCGGTCGAGCTGGGCGTACGACGGGACGGGATCATGATCGACCCGGGGCACGACTTCGGGAAGAACACCCGCCACAGCCTGGAGGCGACCCGGCGGCTCGGTGAGATGACGGAGACGGGGTGGCCGGTGCTGGTCTCCCTGTCCAACAAGGACTTCGTGGGCGAGACGCTGGACCGGCCGGTGAAGGAGCGGGTGCTGGGCACGTTGGCGACGACGGCGGTGTCGGCGTGGCTGGGCGCGCAGGTGTACCGGGTGCACGAGGTCGCCGAGACGCGGCAGGTCCTGGACATGGTGGCGACCATCGCGGGGCACCGCGCCCCCGCTGTCGCCCGGCGGGGGCTGGCGTAGGCGCGGGGCGCCGGGCGCCCCGCGCACGGCGCCTAGCGGCCCGTCTCCTTCGTCACCAGGGCGACCGCCTCGTCCACGTCGTCCGTCACGTGGAAGAGCAGCAGGTCCCGCTCCGAGGCCTTGCCGCCCGCGACGACCGAGTCGCGGAGCCAGTCGACGAGGCCCTTCCAGTACTCCGTACCGAAGAGGACGATCGGGAAGCGGGTCACCTTGCGCGTCTGGACCAGGGTGAGCGCCTCGAAGAGCTCGTCCAGGGTGCCGAGGCCGCCCGGGAGGACCACGAAGCCCTGCGCGTACTTCACGAACATCGTCTTGCGGACGAAGAAGTAGCGGAAGTTCACGCCGATGTCGACGTGCGGGTTGAGCCCCTGCTCGAAGGGGAGCTCGATGCCCAGGCCCACCGAGATGCCCTTGGCCTCCCGCGCGCCCTTGTTCGCCGCCTCCATGGCGCCCGGGCCGCCGCCCGTGATCACCGCGAAGCCCGCGTCGACCAGCGCGCGGCCGAGCCGCACACCGGCCTCGTACTCGGGCGAGTCGGGCTTCGTACGGGCCGAGCCGAAGACGCTGATCGCGCTCGGCAGTTCGGCGAGCGCGCCGAAGCCCTCGACGAACTCGGACTGGATGCGCATGACCCGCCAGGGGTCGGTGTGCACCCATTCCGAGTCGCCCTCGGTGTCCAGCAGACGCTGATCCGTGGTGCCCGGCTGGACCTGCTCGCGGCGCCTGAGCACCGGTCCCTGCCGCTGCTCGTCCGGCTTCTGCGCTCCCTCGGGGATACCCATGGCCTGCTCCCTCCACCGATCCACTGATCTTCTGGTTCGGTCAGGGTAGGTCCACAGACGTGACAAAAAGCGAAATTACGTCTGTCAGGCAGTGAGCCAGTCGCGGAGCCGGTCCTCGCACTGGACGATCCGGTCCACGACGACGTGCTCGTCGACCTTGTGGGCGTAGATCGGGTCACCGGGGCCGTAGTTGACCGCGGGGACGCCGAGCGCGCTGAAGCGGGCCACGTCGGTCCAGCCGAACTTGGGCAGCGCGGCGCCGCCGACCGCCTTCATGAACTCGGCCGCGGCCGGGTGCGAAAGGCCCGGCAGGGCGCCGCCGCTGTGGTCGTCGATCACGAACTCGGCGACCCCGCAGTCCGCGAAGACCTCGCGGACGTGTGCCTCGGCCTCGGCCTGGGTGAGGTCGGGGGCGTAGCGGTAGTTGACGACAACCGTGCAGGCGTCGGGGATCACGTTGTTGGCGACGCCGCCCTCGATCCGTACGGCGTTGAGGCCCTCGTGGTACTCCAGGCCGTCGATGACCGGCTTGCGGGGCTCGTACGCGGCGAGGCGGGCCAGGATCGGGGCCGCCGCGTGGATGGCGTTGGAGCCCATCCAGGAGCGCGCGGAGTGGGCGCGCTCGCCTTCCGTACGCAGAAAGACCCGGAGGGTGCCCTGGCAGCCGCCCTCGACCTCGGCGTTCGAGCCCTCCAGGAGGATCGCGAAGTCGCCCTCCAGCCAGTCGGGGTGCGCCTCGGCGACCTTCCCGAGACCGTTGAGGTGGGCGGCGACCTCCTCGTTGTCGTAGAAGACGAACGTGAGGTCGCGGTTGGGCTCGGGGACGGTGGCGGCGATCCGGAGCTGGACGGCGACGCCCGACTTCATGTCGGTGGTGCCGCAGCCCCACAGGATGCCGTTCTCGTCGAGGCGCGAGGGCACGTTGCCCGCGATCGGGACGGTGTCGATGTGGCCGGCCAGAATGACCCGCTCGGCGTGGCCGAGCCGGGTGCGGGCCACGACGTTGTTGCCGTACCGGTCGACGGCGAGGTGCGGCAGGGCACGCAGGGCCTGCTCGATCGCGTCGGCGAGCGGCTTCTCTGTCCCGCTGACGGAGGGGAAGTCGACGAGCGCGGCGGTGAGCGCCGGACCGTCCAGCGTGAGGTCGAGGGGAGCATTGTCAGCCATGTGCCGACCCTAACCCGGCCTCCAGTACGGTTGGCCCCGTGTCCGAGTCCATCCGTCCCTCCCGCAGCACCCGAAAAGGCCGTCCTGCCAGGTTCACGGCCGCGTTCGCCGTGCTCCTCGGTCTGGCCGCCTATCTGGCCGTGCACCAGGTCACGGGCCCCAAGGGCGCTCCGGGCTGCACCGTGGGCAGTGGCGAGAACTCGTACGAGTTCTCCCCGGAGCAGGCGTCGAACGCCGCCACCATCTCCGCCGTGGGCACCACCCGCCGGATGCCGGAGCGCGCGGTCACGATCGCGCTGGCGACGGCGCTCCAGGAGTCCGCGCTGCGCAACATCCAGCACGGCGACCGGGATTCGCTCGGCCTGTTCCAGCAGCGCCCGTCCATGGGCTGGGGAACACCGGAGCAGATCATGGATCCGGTGTACTCCTCGGGGAAGTTCTACGAAGGTCTCGCGAAGGTTCCGGGCTATTCGCGGCTCCCGCTGACCGTGGCGGCGCAGAAGGTGCAGCGCAGCGGTTTCCCCCAGGCGTACGCGAAGCACGAGCCGGACGCGGCGCTGCTTTCGGCGGCGCTCACCGGCCGCTCGGCCGCGTCCCTGAACTGCACGACGAGCCCGGCGAAGAACGGGCAACCGGCGGATCCGGCGAAGGTGCGTACGGAGCTGGTGCGGGCCTTCGGCGAGAAGGCCGCCCCGAAGGCGACGGCCGGCGGCGCGGGCAGCGCGGGACGCTCCGGGGCGAACGTCGGCGAGGCTCCCGCCGTGCTCTCCGTGCCCGTCCTCGCGACCACGGGCACGGACGCACAGCGGGGCTGGGAGCTCGCCCACTGGGCGGTGGCGCGGGCGGACGACCTGCGGATCGCGGAGGTCGCGTACGCGGGCAAGGTCTGGCGCGCGGACAACGCCTCGGGGGCGTGGATGAAGACGGACGACGGCGACAGCGGCGGCACGGTTCGCATGCGGCTCGCGAAGTAGCCGAACGCCCCACCGGGCACCCGTACGGGAAGTCACCCGACCGAGCTATTCGCCGAGTGCCGGGCCGCTCGCCGCCCCGCACCGAACTCCCTCGCGCCCATTCCCTTGCCGGACAAGGGAAGTGACGGTTCAGCAGGCGGGGGATCCCGGGACGCGTTCGTCCGCTTTCCTCCCAGCTGATAATGCGATGCATTGCGCAGCCTTTACCTTCGACCTCCGAAACCTCCCTCCCTCGCCTCGGTTGTCACGGAGTCAGAACGTCCTCTCCGTCGAAGGAGCACCATGTCCCTCCCCCTGACCCGTCGGATCGCCCGCGCCGCACTTCTCGTGGCGGCCGGAGCAGCCCCCGTGGTCGGTGCGGCCGGGTCCGCGAGCGCCCTGGACCACAGCATCGCGCCCACCGGAGCCCTCTCCGGTATCTCCAGCCTGGACGGCGCCGGTGTCGGCAACGCCGTCGACGGCGCCTCGCAGACCGCCACCGGCGTGGTCGGCGACACCGGCGGCGAGGCCGTCGGCAAGGCCGTCCCGACCGCGCAGAAGGTCGCGGGCGACACCGCGGGCAACGCGGGCGAGGCCCTCGGCGACACCGCCGGCGGCGTCTCCGAGCACGCCCCGTCGGCGGACGGCCTCGGCCAGAACCTGCCGACCGGCGGCGTGCCGTCGCTGGGCGGCCTGCCGCTCGGCGGCTGACCCCGTCCGGTTCTCCGGCACCGGTACGGGAGAGGGCCCGGGGAGCATCACGCTCCCC
>NZ_JBHJTL010000116.1:0-24064 GCF_042264065.1 Streptomyces sp. NPDC056222
CGCTGAAGCGCGGCCCCGCGGGGCTTCGTCGTGGGCGCGGGTCGCCGGACCTGGTTGTGGGCACCCGTTCCGCAGGGCGGTGCCCACCCTCACCCCCGCCCCGCCTGGTTGTGGGCAGGCGTTCCGCGGGGCGGAACGGGTGGGCACAACCCCACGACGGCGCCGCACCTGTGCGCACCGTACGGACCGGGAGCCTGGGCCCGGCAAGGGCGCCGTCCGTTGTGCCCACCCTCCCCCAGACTCCGTCCGGGGGGACCCCCTGCCCCAGCGGAACGAATGCCCACAACGGGGTGGGTAGGCGAGGTCGTGAGGGTGGGTGCCGCCCCAGCGGAACAGTTGCCCACAACAGGGAGAGGGCGGGCTCCGCCCACCGTGGAGCGGAGCCCTACCGGGGGGTCAGGTGCGTTCGGTGCGGCGGAGGGCGGCCGTCAGGCGGGTCGCCAGGGCCTCGCGGCGGGCCGACCAGGCTCCCGTCGCCCTTGACCAGCGCGACGACGCCGCCCACACCACTCGGACGGCCGAGCGCGGCGCCAGCAGTGCACGCAGGCGCGTCTTCCGGGAGGACGCCGCCGCGAAGCCCGACCTGACCAGAGCGACCTCCTCCACGAGACCCGTCGCCGGACGGGGCTGCGGGGCGTAGAGGACCTGCTCGACCGCGCGGGCCACCCGGTGCACCGCGTTCGCCGGCTCGCCCTCCAGTGAGCCGAGGCGGACGATCCGGGCCGCCGTCTTCCGGGGCGTCTGCGAGTCGTCCGGCGTGACCCCGTGGTCCCAGGCCGTGTCGCGGATCTCCTGCCACGCCGCCAGCGTTCTGGCCACCGCGTCCTCGGGCGTACGGCCCGAGGACCCGAGCCGCCGCGCCCGTACCCGCGTACGCCACAACCAGGGCGACAGCGGCAACAGAAGCACCACCGCCACGCCGAGGCAGATCAGCACGACCATCAGCGGATCCACCCCACCGCCGTCGGACGACGCTCCGCCCGCCGCCGCGTCCGGGCCGCACTCGCCGAGGCGACGCATCTCCGGCGGGCAGCTCTCCGAGGTGCTCGGCGCTGCGGACGGCATCGCCGAGGCGCTCGTCTCCGGCTGCGCCGTCTGCGACGGCGTCCCCGAAGGGGACTGCTGCCGCGTGTAGTCCGGCGTCGTACCCCGCGTCGGCGTCGGCTCGAACCGGATCCAGCCCGCGCCCTCGAAGTACAGCTCCGGCCAGGCGTGGGCGTCCCGGATACCGACCGACATCGTGCCGTCGGACTGCGAGGTGCCCGGCATGAAGCCGACCGCCACCCGGGCCGGAATGCCCAGAGAGCGCGCCATCGCCGCCATCGAGAACGAGAAGTGGACGCAGAAGCCCTCCCGCCGCTGGAGGAAGCGGGAGATCGCCTCGACACCCGTGCCCGACTCGACCTCGACGTCGTAGCGGAAGCCGCCGTCCGTCGCGAACCAGTCCTGGAGCTTCACGGCCCGCTCGTAGTCGTTCCGCGCGCCCCTGGTGACCTGGAGAGCCGTCGACTTCACATCGAGCGGCAGCGAGGAGGGAACCCGGGTGTACTCGGAGCGGAGCTTGGGCGGTGCCGGCGGGGCCGCCGCCAGCTGCGCGGCCGTGGGCCGCACGTCCAGGCTCGTCACCGTGTACCGGGCGCCCCGCGTGTTCTGCTCGTCGTCGCCGACGATCATCCGCCCGGCCGGCTCGTACCGCCAGCGGCCGTCGATCTCGACCTTGGCCGCCGGGTACGGCATCGGCAGCCACTTCTGCTCGTACGTCGAGGAGGCCACGAAGTTGCCCGTGACCTCGGTCGTACGGACCTGCTCGCCGAGCCCGTCGGGCCGCGGCAGCCGCTCGGGAACGTCCCCGATCGGGCGGACCGAGGACTTCCAGGAGGTGCCGTCGAACTGGTCGAGCGCCACCAGACGCAGATACATCCCGGTGGTGTCGGTGGCGTTGGTCCGGTAGCGCAGCACCTCGCGGTCCTCGGGCTGCCGCAGATTGTCCTGGAGCGAGACCAGCGGGTTCACGGCCGAGATCGTGCCGCCCTTGCCGCTCTCACCCGACCCGTCGCCCGGACCGCCGAACAGACCGCCGGAGAGCGCGGGCAGCGCCGCCGGCACGACCAGCGCGACGCCCATGGCCACCACGCCGATCCGCCGGCCGGTCCGCACCGGGGCGAGCGCCTGCCCGCTCCCGGCCGCGCCGGTGCTTCCGGGTCGCGGCGCGCCGCCGAAGACCCGTCCCCACTGCGAGAGCCGGTCACGGCTCTCCGCCAGGAGCAGCACGAGATAGCCGGTGGCGGCGAGCACGAACCACAGCCAGCTCGCGCCGCCGTCGGAGAGACCCGCGGCCACCGAGTACAGCGCGAGGAGCGGCAGACCGGCCGGAGCGGCGCTGCGGAAGGTCACCGCGATCGTGTCCACCAGGAGACCGATCACGAGCACGCCGCCGACCACCATCAGCCGGATGCCCTCGGTGTCGGGGGCCGGGATCGCGTAGGTACCGACGTCGTCCGCGCCCGCCCGGAACAGCGCGGCGAACTCCCCGAGGGCCCCCGGCCCGGGCAGGAAGCCGAGCAGCGCCTGCTCCCGGGTGAAGACGAGGGTCAGGGCCAGCAGGCTCGTCAGGGCCTGAGCCGCGATCGTCAATGGCCGGGCCAGCGGAACCCGCCGGGTCAGCGCGCCGACCCCGCTCTGCAGCGTCAGCAGGATCGCGGCCGTGAAGATCCAGGTCGCCGGCTTCACCAGCGGAATAAGCGCGCCCGCCGCCATCAGCGTGGCGGCGAAGGCGCCCAGTGTCAGCCGCCCGCGGCCGCTCATGACCAACCTCCGTACGTGTCACCCGCGGCGGTCTCCGCACGCGCTCCGCCGGCCTGCTGCCACAGCTCGGCGAGCGGTGCGCCCGGGCGCACCGCCAGCGCCGTCCAGCCGGCCTCCCGCAACTGCCGCAGCCGCTCGTCGACCGCACCGGTCACCGCGCCGCCCGTCAGCCATGTTCCGCTGTCCAGGACGAAGGCCACGGCCGCACCGCTGCGCTGCCGCATCCGGGCCGCCACCGCCGCCTGCTCCTCGTCGATGTCGCCGACGAAGGCGATCAGAAGCCCTTCGTTCCCGCCGCGCAGGACGTCGTAGGCGCGGGAGAGTCCGGCCCCGTCGGAGTGGTCGACGACGGCGAGGGTGTCCATCATCAGCCCGGCCGCCTCGGCCGAGTCCTGCGTCGCACCGGCGAAGCCCTCGGCGCCCTCACCGGGCACCGCGGTGCCCGTGTCGGTGAGGAGCCGCACCGAATAGCCCCGCTCCAGCATGTGCACCAGGGCCGAGGCCGCGCCCGAGACCGCCCACTCGAAGGCGGAGTCGGGGCCGGCGCCCTGGAACGCGATCCGGCGGGTGTCGAGCAGGACCGTGCAGCGGGCCCGCTGCGGCTGCTCCTCACGGCGGACCATCAGCTCGCCGTAGCGCGCGGTGGAACGCCAGTGGACCCGGCGCAGATCGTCGCCGTGGCGGTAGGTACGCGGGATCACGTCGTCGTCGCCGGCCAGCGCCAGCGAGCGCTGCCGGCCGTCGCCGTACCCCGCGGCCTCGCCGGCCAGCTTCACCGCCGGGAGCGATTCGGTCCGGGGGACCACGGTGAGGGTGTCGTAGGCGCTGAAGGAGCGGGTCAGCTCGCACATGCCGAAGGGGTCGTTCAGCCGCAACTGGAGCGGGCCCAGCGGGAAGCGGCCGCGCAGATCGGACCGGACCCGGTACGACACCTCGCGCCGGCCGCCCGCCTCGACCCGGTCCAGGACGAACCGGGGCCGCGGCCCGAGCATGTACGGGACGTGGTCCTGGAGCATCAGCAGCCCGGTGGGCAGCCGGGAGACGTTGTCCATCCGCAGATGGACCCGGGCCTCGGAGCCGACCGGCACCCGGTGCGGGGAGAGCCGGCGGCTGCCGGCGACCCGGTACCGGGTGCGGTAGAGCACCCCGACGCAGATCAGCGGCAGCACGGCGAGCAGCAGCCCGACACGCAGCAGATCACCCTGGCCGAGGACGTAGGCACAGATCGCGGCGGCGACACCGGCGGCGAGGAAGGACCGGCCGCGCGTGGTGAGACCGCCGAGAGCGGCCCGCAGTCCGCCCTTGTCGTTCCCCGTGGGAGCGCCCCGGTCGTCTCCCCGCTGCCCCTCCGGCGCGGCAGCGGTCGCCATCACAGCTGCCGAACGCCGGGCTGCTGCTGGCCGTAGTGCGGGCCGGCAGGCGGCGCCGCGACCGGGACGGGCGTGCGCTGCAGGATGTCCAGCACGACCTGCTCCGAGGTGCGCCGGTTCAGCTGGGCCTGCGCCGTCGGCAGCAGCCGGTGCGCGAGGACCGGCACGGCCAGCGCCTGGAGGTCGTCCGGCAGCACGTACTCGCGGCCGCTGAGCGCGGCGGACGCCTTGGCGGCGCGCAGCAGGTGGAGCGTGGCACGCGGCGAGGCGCCGAGTCGCAGATCCGCGTGGTTACGGGTCGCGGCGACGATGTCGACGGCGTACCGGCGCACGGCGTCGGCGACATGGACGCCGCGTACCGCGTCGATCAGCTTCACGATGTCGTGGGCGTGCGCGACGGGTTGCAGGTCGTCGAGCGGGTTGACCGCCCCGTGGATGTCGAGCATCTGGAGCTCGGCCTCGGCACTGGGGTAGCCGATCGAGACGCGCGCCATGAAGCGGTCGCGCTGTGCCTCGGGGAGCGGGTACGTGCCCTCCATCTCCACCGGGTTCTGCGTGGCCACGACCATGAACGGGCTCGGCAGCTCGTACGTCTGCCCGTCGACGGTGACCTGCCGCTCCTCCATGGACTCCAGGAGCGCGGACTGGGTCTTCGGCGAGGCGCGGTTGATCTCGTCGCCGATCACGATCTGGGCGAAGATCGCGCCCGGCTTGAACTCGAAGTCCCGCCGCTGCTGGTCGAAGATCGACACGCCGGTGATGTCCGACGGCAGCAGGTCGGGCGTGAACTGGATACGGCGCACCGAACAGTCGATGGACCGCGCCAGCGTCTTGGCCAGCATCGTCTTGCCGACGCCGGGGACATCCTCGATCAGAAGATGCCCCTCGGCGAGCAGCACGGTCAGCGAAAGCCGTACGACCTCAGGCTTGCCCTCGATCACACCCTCCACCGACCTGCGGACACGCTCCGCTGTGGTGGTCAGATCTGTGAGGCTCGCTCGATCGTCATAGGTCGTCACCCGGCCCTCCTCGGCCCCTACGAAAAACACCGACACCTGCCCCCGCGGTTCATTCGGGGGGTGTCACCCGAGCATTCTTGTTGCCTCTGCCGGGTTGTGTCACTTGCCTGTGGACAAGTGAGAGCGATATGCCGGGGTTTGCCGTGTTGTGCCCCGCGAATCAGGAGGGGTCGATCTCGCGCAGCAGGCCCGTGGTCACGTCGAAGACAAAACCGCGGACGTCGTCGGTGTGCAGCAGGAACGGCGAGGTCCGCACGCGCTGCATCGACTGCCGGACGTCCTGCTCGACGTCGCGGAAGGCCTCCACCGCCCAGGCCGGTCGCTGACCGACCTCCATCTCCAGCTCGTGCCGGAAGTCCTCGGTGAGCGACTCCAGGCCGCAGCCGGTGTGATGGATGAGCACCACGCTGCGCGTCTTCAGGGCGCGCTGGCTGATCGTGAGCGAGCGGATCACGTCGTCGGTGACCACGCCGCCCGCGTTGCGGATGGTGTGGCAGTCGCCGAGCTCGAGACCAAGGGCGGCGTGCAGGTCGAGACGGGCGTCCATGCAGGCCACCACGGCCACCTGCAGGACGGGCTTGGCGTCCATGCCGGGATCGGTGAAGCGGGACGCGTATCGCTCGTTGGCCTCGACGAGGCGGTCGGTGACGGTACCGCCGGTACGTATCACGTCGGCGGCGTCTGCGGAGGTGTGCGCTGAGGTCGACATGTCTACGACGGTAGTGGTCACAGGGCGTCGCGGCCCGTCGTGAGAGCGGACAAAGAACGTCAATGAGCCTTGTTGTGAGCTAACCCACAGGCATGCGGAGAGCAGATCCATTCGGGTGAGCTGTCGGGAATGCCCGACTCCTCTCGATGGCCTGTGCGACGCGCCAGCCGGTTGATTGACCGCTGGGTCCAGTGGACTAAAGTGACGCGAAGTTCACGGAGACATTGAGCGATTTCCGCAGTTTCTCCCCCGCGAGTGCGGCGGATGCGTAGCGGCCGCGCCGAATCTGAGCCGAATTCTGAGAGGGCGCAATTGAGCAACGACCGACACGTCCCGGTGATGCTCCAGCGGTGCCTGGACATGTTGGCCCCGGCGCTCGAGCGCCCCGGTGCGGTGGTCGTCGACTGCACCCTCGGCCTCGGCGGCCACAGCGAGGCGCTCCTTCGCCGCTTCCCCGAGGCACGGCTCGTCGCCCTCGACCGGGACAAGGAGGCGCTGCGGCTCTCCGGCGAGCGGCTGGCCCCCTACGGTGAGCGCGCCACGCTCGTCCACGCGGTCTACGACGAGCTGCCCGAGGTCCTCGACCGGCTCGGCATCCCGAAGGTCGACGGCATCCTCTTCGACCTCGGCGTCTCCTCGATGCAGCTCGACGAGGCCGACCGCGGCTTCGCGTACGCGCAGGACGCCCCGCTCGACATGCGCATGGACCAGACGACCGGGGTCAGCGCGGCGGAGGTCCTCAACACCTACCCCGCCGGCGAACTGGTCCGCATCCTCCGCGCGTACGGGGAGGAGAAGCAGGCCAAGCGGATCGTCTCCGCGATCGTGCGCGAGCGCGAGAAGGAGCCGTTCACCAACAGCGCCCGCCTGGTCGAGCTGATCCGCGACTCCCTGCCGCAGGCGGCCAAGCGCACGGGCGGCAACCCCGCCAAGCGCACCTTCCAGGCCCTGCGCATCGAGGTCAACGGCGAGCTGACCGTCCTGGAGCGGGCGATCCCGGCGGCGGTGAAGGCGATCGCGGTGGGCGGCCGGATCGCGGTCCTTTCGTACCACTCCCTGGAGGACCGGCTGGTCAAGCAGGTCTTCGCGGCGGGCGCGGCGAACACGGCCCCGCCCGGCCTGCCGGTCGTCCCCGAGCAGTACCAGCCCCGCCTGAAACTCCTCACCCGCGGCGCCGAACTCCCCACCGAGGAGGAGATCGCCGAGAACCGCCGCGCGGCCCCGGCCCGGCTCCGAGGGGCGCAGCGCATCCGGGAGGACGTGCTCCAGTGAGCGACGCACGCGAGGCCACCGGGCCGCAGACGACGACGATGCCCGCGCCTCCGCGCCTCGCGGGCGGAGATGGGGGTACCGCCCGGGCGGTAGCTCCGGGGGAGAGCGAGGGAGAAGGGGCATGACGACGAAGGGGCCGCTCAAAGGGCGGGCGGCGCGACTCGGGCGGCTCATGCCCTCGGGGCCCAGTACCGCCGCCCGTACCCCTTTCGTCCTACTCGTCGTGGTCCTGCTCGGCGGCGGGCTCATCACGCTCCTGCTGCTGAACTCCGCCCTGAACCAGGGCTCGTTCAAGCTGCGCGACCTCAAGAACCGGACCACGGAGCTCACCGACGAGGAGCAGGCCCTCCAACGGGACGTGGACGACCGCTCCGCGCCCGACGCGCTGGAGCGTCGGGCCCGGGAGCTCGGCATGGTCCCGGGCGGGAGCCCCGCCTTCCTGAACCCGGACGGCAAGGTCCTTGGCGAGCCCTCCAAGGCGTCCGCGCCCAAGCCCACCCGCACCCCGGCCCCACCGCGCACCACACCCCCGACGGGGTCCCCGACCGGACCCGCGACACCCGGGAAGACCGGGAAGCCGCAGACGACCCCGCCCGCCCCGACGACCCCCGGCAGGTGACCGCAGTGCCCCCCAAGGAGCCCCCGCGCCGCCGGGTGCCCGGCCCCGCCCGCTCCGCACGGCCCCGGCCCCCCGAGGGCAGGCCGGCCCGGCCCGGCCCGCGCCCCGCCGCCCGCCCGGGCGCCACGCGCAGGCCCGCTCCGAGGCCCCCGGCGAGGCCGCGCACCATCCGGCTCGGCAGCCCCAAGCCCCGGCTGCGGCTGGTCTCCCTCGGACTGACGCTCGTGATGCTGGCCTTCGTCGTCCGCCTGCTCCAGGTGCAGGCCGTCGACGCGAGCACGCTGGCCGCCAAGGCCGAGGCGCACCGCTACCAGGAGTACACGCTCACCGCCGACCGCGGCGAGATCACCGACCGCTCCGGGATCGCGCTGGCCGCCAGCGTCGACGCGTACGACATCGTCGCCGACCCGCTGCTCTTCACCCCCGAGGAGAGCAAGGTCCAGGACGCCCCCGAGCAGGCCGCCGCGCTCCTCGCGCCGCTCCTGGGCAAGCAGCCCGCGGACCTGGCCAAGAAGCTCCGCACTCCCAAGTCCCGCTACACCCTGCTCGCCCGCAAGCAGACCCCGCAGGTCTGGAACCAGATCAAGGACCTCAAGAAGGTCTACGCGAAGAAGTCCGCGCGCTCCGAGGGCGGCAACGGCGTCAATCTCCTCGGCGGCATCGTGAGCGAACCCAGCACCAGGCGCGTGTACCCCAACGGGGAGCTCGCCGCCGGAATACTGGGGTACGTCAACGCCGATGGCCGCGGCGCCGGTGGTCTGGAGTCGATGCTCGACAAGGAGCTCGCGGGCCAGGACGGCAAGATCAGGTTCGCCGAGTCCGGGGGACGCCAGGTGCCGACGGCCGGCACCCGGGGTACCCCGGCCGTACCCGGCTCCGACATCGAGCTGACCATCGACCGGGACATCCAGTGGGCCGCCCAGCAGGCCATCACCGACCAGGTGAGGAAGTCCAAGGCCGACCGCGGTTACGTCATAGTGCAGAACACGAGGACCGGCGAGGTCCTGGCGATGGCCAACGCCCCCGGCTTCGACCCCAACGACCTGTCGGCGGCCAACTCCGCCGCGATGGGCAACGCCGCCCTCCAGGACGCCTACGAGCCCGGCTCGACGAGCAAGGTCATGTCCATGGCCGCCGTCCTGGAAGAGGGCGTGGCGACGCCCGGTACCCATGTCGTCGTGCCCAACCGGCTGCACCGCGGGGACCGGCTCTTCCGGGACGACATCGACCACCCCACCTGGTACCTGACGCTCAACGGCGTCCTCGCCAAGTCGAGCAACATCGGCACGATCCTGGCGACCGGCCAGCTCGGCAAGACCCAGGCCGAGTCCAACCGGGTCCTCCACTCCTATCTGCGCAAGTTCGGCATCGGCAGCCCCACCGGGCTCGGCTACCCCGGCGAGACCCCGGGGATCCTCGCCAAGCCGGGGAACTGGTCGACCTCGCAGCAGTACACGATCCCGTTCGGTCAGGGCCTGTCGATCAACGCCATGCAGGCCGCCTCGGTCTACTCGACCATCGCCAACGGAGGCGTACGGATCGAGCCCACCCTCGTCCGCGGCACCGAGGGACCCGACGGCCGGTTCACCCCCGCGCCCGCCCCGGAGCAGACCAGGGTGGTCAGCGAGAAGACCGCCAAGACCCTCGCGACGATGCTGGAGTCCGTGGTCGACGACCGGGAGGGCACCGGAACCAAGGCCCGGATCCCCGGCTACCGGGTCGCGGGCAAGACGGGCACCGCCAACCGCGTCGACCCCGAAGTCGGTGGCTACCGGGGGTACACCGCCTCCTTCGCCGGCTTCGCGCCCGCCGACAACCCGCAGATCACGGTCTACTGCGCCATTCAGAACCCCACCAAGGGCAGCTACTTCGGCGGCCAGATCTGCGGCCCGATCTACAAGAAGGTCATGGAGTTCGCCCTGAAGACCCTCCACGTGGCCCCGACCGGCAGCGAGCCCGCCCGTCTGCCGGTGATTTTCAAGGACAGCGAGTGACACCCCGGGAGCACCAGTGACCACGATCACCCCCGATTCCGGGAACCGGAAATCGAACTCCGGCGAGGCCCGGGTCTCTTTTGGCCCCTCGGCGGGTGGGCCCGGTACGCTCACCGCCGTGCCACACGCTGATCAGTACCGAACCGCCCCGCCCCGCCCGGAGCAGGCCCGCCCGACACCCCTGGGCGACCTGGCCGCCCGGCTCGGTGTCGAGACGCCCGCCAGCACGGACACCGCCGTCACGGGCATCACCCACGACTCGCGGGCGGTACGCCCCGGGGACGTCTACGCCGCCCTGCCGGGCGCCCGGCTGCACGGCGCCGACTTCGCCGACCAGGCCGCCGGACTCGGCGCCGCCGCGATCCTCACCGACCCGTCCGGCGCCGACCGCGCCGCCGCGACCGGCCTGCCTGTCCTGGTCGTCGCGAACCCGCGCGGACGGATGGGCGAGCTCGCCGCCGAGATCTACGGCCGTCCGGGCACGGACCTGCTCCAGATCGGCATCACCGGCACCTCCGGCAAGACCACCACGGCCTACCTGGTCGAGGGAGGGCTGCGCGCCGCCGAACGCAGGACCGGCCTCATCGGCACGGTCGAGATGCGGATCGGCGACGAGCGCATCAAGTCGGAACGTACGACCCCGGAGGCCACCGACCTCCAGGCGCTGTTCGCGGTCATGCGCGAGCGCGGCGTCGAGGCGGTCGCCATGGAGGTCTCCAGCCACGCCCTCGTGCTCGGCCGGGTCGACGGCTGCGTCTTCGACGTCGCCGTCTTCAACAACCTCAGCCCCGAGCACATGGAGTTCCACTCCGACATGGAGGACTACTTCGGGGCCAAGGCGCGGCTGTTCACGCCCGAGCGCAGCAAACGCGGCGTCGTGAACCTCGACGACACCTACGGCCGCAGGCTCGCGAAGGAGGCGTCCGTCCCGGTCGTCACCTTCTCCGCCGAGGGCGACCCGGACGCCGACTGGCGAGCCGAGGACGTCGCGCTGGGCGCGGTCGGTTCGACCTTCACCGTCGTCGGCCCCGAGGGCGAGCGGATCGCCGCCACCGCCCCGCTGCCCGGCCCGTTCAACGTCGCCAACACGCTCGCCGCGATCGTCACCCTCGCCGTCGCCGGGATCGACCCGCAGACCGCCGCCGACGGCGTCGCCGCCGTCCCCGGCGTCCCCGGCCGGCTCGAGCGCGTCGACGCGGGCCAGCCGTACCTCGCGGTCGTCGACTACGCCCACAAGACGGACGCCGTCGAATCGGTCCTGCGCTCGCTGCGCAAGGTCACCGAGGGGAAGCTGCACATCGTCCTCGGCTGCGGGGGCGACCGGGACACCACCAAGCGCGGCCCGATGGGCGCCGCCGCGGCGCGCCTCGCCGACACCGCCGTACTGACCTCCGACAACCCCCGCTCGGAGGACCCCCTCGCGATCCTCGCCGCGATGCTCGCGGGGGCCGCCGAGGTGCCCGCCCACGAGCGCGGCGATGTCCTGGTCGACGCCGACCGGGCCGCCGCCATCGCCGCGGCCGTGGCCCGCGCACAGCCCGGCGACACCGTGCTCGTCGCCGGCAAGGGCCACGAGCAGGGCCAGGACATCGCCGGAGTGGTCCGCCCCTTCGACGACCGCCTGGTCCTGCGCGAAGCGCTTGAAGCCAGCCACAAGAAGTCAGGGATGAAGCAGTGATCGCCCTCTCCCTCGCCGAGATCGCCGAAATCGTCGGCGGGCAGTCGTACGACATACCGGATCCGGCCGTCCAGGTCACCGGACCCGTCGTCATCGACTCCCGTGAGGTGAAGCCCGGCAGCCTGTTCGCCGCCTTCGCCGGTGAACAGGTCGACGGCCACGACTATGCGACCCGTGCCGTCGAGGCGGGCGCGGTGGCCGTGCTGGCCGTCCGCCCCGTCGGCGTGCCCGCCATCGTCGTGGACGACGTCCAGACGGCGCTCGGCGCCCTCGCCCGTGCCGTCGTCGAACGCCTCGGCACCGATGTCGTCGCGCTCACCGGCTCCGCCGGCAAGACCTCCACCAAGGACCTGATCGCCCAGGTCCTGCAGCGCCACGCGCCCACCGTCTGGACGCCCGGCTCGCTCAACAACGAGATCGGGCTGCCGCTGACGGCACTGCGCGCCAGTGACGAGACCCAGCACCTGGTCCTGGAGATGGGTGCTCGCGGCATCGGGCACATCCGCTACCTCACCGGACTGACCCCGCCGCGCATCGGACTCGTCCTGAACGTGGGCACCGCCCACATCGGCGAGTTCGGCGGCCGCGAGCAGATCGCCCAGGCGAAGGGCGAACTCGTCGAGGCGCTCCCGCCGGCCGACAAGGGCGGCGTGGCGGTCCTCAACGCCGACGACCCGCTCGTCCGGGCCATGGCAGCGCGCACCCACGCGCGCGTGATCCTGTTCGGAGAGGCACGCGAATCCGACGTACGTGCCGAGAATGTCCGGCTCACAGAGAACGGACAGCCCTCTTTCAGTCTTCACACACCCACCGGGTGCAGTGACGTGACCTTGCGCCTGTACGGTGAGCACCACGTGTCGAACGCGCTCGCCGCGGCCGCCGTCGCCCATGAGCTGGGCATGGCCGTCGAGGAGATCGCCACCGCGCTCTCCGAGGCAGGCACCCTGTCGCGCTGGCGCATGGAGGTCACCGAGCGTCCGGACGGCGTGACGATCGTCAACGACGCCTACAACGCGAACCCCGAGTCCATGCGAGCCGCGCTGCGCGCGCTCGCGGCCATGGGTCGGGCCGCACAGGCCCAGGGGGGCCGCACGTGGGCGGTGCTCGGCAAGATGGCCGAGCTCGGTGACGCATCGCTCGCCGAGCACGACGCGGTCGGGCGGCTCGCCGTCCGGCTCAACGTCAGCAAGCTCGTGGCGGTCGGGGACAGGGAAGCGTCCTGGTTGCAACTGGGCGCATATAACGAGGGTTCGTGGGGTGAGGAGTCGGTGCACGTGTCCGACGCGCAGGCGGCGGTCGACCTGTTGCGCAGTGAGCTGCGCCCGGGGGACGTCGTCCTTGTGAAGGCTTCCAGGTCGGTCGGTCTGGAGCAGGTCGCCCTGGCACTGCTCGACTCCGGGAGCGAGGTTGCCGGTCGATGAGGCAGATCCTCTTCGCGGGGGCCATCGGGCTCTTCCTGACCCTGATCGGTACTCCGCTGCTCATCAAGCTCCTTGCCCGCAAGGGGTACGGACAGTTCATCAGGGACGACGGCCCGCGCGGCCACGCCGGCAAGAAGGGCACGCCCACCATGGGCGGTATCTCCTTCATCCTGGCCACGCTCATCGCGTACGCCCTTGCCAAGGTCATCACCGGTGAGGACCCGACCTACTCGGGTGTGCTGGTCCTCTTCCTGATGGCCGGCATGGGTCTCGTCGGCTTCCTCGACGACTACATCAAGATCGTCAAGCAGCGTTCGCTGGGTCTGCGGGCCAAGGCGAAGATGGCCGGCCAGCTGATCGTCGGCATCGCCTTCGCCGTGCTCTCCCTGCAGTTCGCCGATCTGCGCGGGCTCACTCCGGCCTCCACGAAGCTCTCCTTCATCACCGACTTCGGCTGGGCCATCGGGCCGGTGCTGTTCGTGGTCTGGGCGCTCTTCATGATCCTGGCCATGTCCAACGGCGTGAACCTGACGGACGGTCTGGACGGCCTGGCCACCGGCGCGTCGGTGATGGTCTTCGGCGCGTACACGTTCATCGGCCTGTGGCAGTTCCAGGAGTCCTGCGCCAACGCGGAGACCCTGACCAACCCCAACGCCTGCTTCGAGGTCCGCGACCCGCTCGACCTCGCGGTCGTCGCCTCCGCCCTCATGGGTGCCTGCTTCGGCTTCCTGTGGTGGAACACCTCGCCGGCCAAGATCTTCATGGGCGACACCGGCTCGCTGGCGCTCGGCGGCGCCCTCGCCGGCCTCGCCATCTGCTCCCGTACGGAGCTGCTGATCGCCCTCCTCGGCGGCCTGTTCGTGCTGATCACGATGTCCGTGGTCATCCAGGTCGGTTCGTTCAAGATGACGGGCAAGCGTGTCTTCCGGATGGCCCCGCTCCAGCACCACTTCGAGCTCAAGGGGTGGTCCGAAGTCCTTGTGGTGGTCCGCTTCTGGATCATCCAGGGCATGTGCGTGATCGTGGGTCTGGGCCTCTTCTACGCGGGATGGGCATCCGAAAAGTGAGCTGGAACGGCAAGAGGGTCACCGTCGCGGGCCTCGGGGTCTCCGGAATCCCGGCCGCCCGGGTCCTGCACGGCCTCGGCGCGGTCGTGACCGTCGTCAACGACGGCGACGACGAGCGCTCCCGGGCACAGGCCGCCGAGCTGGAGGCGGAGGGTGTCGCCGTCCGCCTCGGCGACGGGGCGACCCTGCCCGAGGGCACCGAGCTGATCGTCACCACCCCCGGCTGGCGGCCCGACAAGCCGCTGTTCGCGGCCGCCGCCGAGGCGGGCGTGGAGATCTGGGGCGATGTCGAGCTCGCCTGGCGCCTCCGCGGCCCGGGAGCCGCCCCCTGGCTCGCCGTGACCGGCACCAACGGCAAGACCACGACCGTACGGATGCTCGCCTCGATCCTGGAGGCCGCGGGCCTGCGGACCGCGGCCGTCGGGAACATCGGCGTCTCCCTCCTCGACGCGGTCCTCGGCGAGGAGACCTACGACGTGCTCGCCGTCGAACTCTCCAGCTACCAGCTGCACTGGGCGCCGAGCGTGCGCGCCCACTCGGCCGCCGTGCTCAACCTGGCGCCCGACCACCTCGACTGGCACGGCTCCATGGAGGCGTACGCCGCCGACAAGGGCCGCATCTACGAGGGCAACACCGTCGCCTGCGTCTACAACGTCGCCGACAAGGCCACCGAGGACCTGGTCCGCGAGGCCGATGTCGAGGAGGGCTGCCGCGCGATCGGCTTCACCCTCGGCACGCCGGGCCCGTCCCAGCTCGGCGTCGTCGAGGGCATCCTCGTCGACCGGGCCTTCGTCGAGAACCGTCAGAAGCAGGCCCAGGAGCTCGCCGAGGTCGCGGACGTCAACCCGCCGGCCCCGCACAACGTCGCCAACGCGCTCGCCGCGGCGGCCCTGGCCCGCGCCTTCGGTGTCGAGCCGAGGGCCGTACGGGACGGACTGCGGGCCTTCCGGCCCGACCCGCACCGCATCGAACTGGTCGAGGACGTCCAGGGCGTCGTCTACGTCGACGACTCCAAGGCGACCAACACCCACGCCGCGGAAGCCTCGTTGGCGGCCTACGACCCGATCGTCTGGATCGCCGGCGGCCTCGCCAAGGGAGCGACCTTCGACGAGCTCGTCGCGAAGTCGGCGGAGCGGCTGCGCGGGGTCGTGCTGATCGGCGCCGACCGCGCCCTGATCCGCGAAGCCCTGGCGCGACACGCCCCCGAAGTACCGGTGGTGGACCTCGACCGGACCGACACTGGGGCGATGTCCGCGGCGGTCCAGGAGGCGGCCCGGCTCGCCCGGCCGGGGGACACGGTCCTGCTGGCCCCGGCCTGCGCCTCGATGGACATGTTCACCAACTACAACAAGCGGGGCGAGGCGTTCGCGGACGCGGTCCGCACCCTTGCCGCCACCGGGCGCGTCTGACCTGACCAGCGAGAAGGTCCGGCAGCGCCGGGCACGACTGGAGGGGACAGCGACCATGCCGAGCAGAACCGCCGGGACTCGCCGGCCCTCCGCCGTACGCGGCGGAGGCCGGGCCCCCACGCCGCCGCGCGCCTCGCGCGGCGGCGTACGGCGGATGTACGAGCAGGCCCGCCGTGCCTGGGACCGCCCGCTGACGGCGTACTACGTGATCTTCGGTGCGGCTCTGCTCATCACCACCCTCGGCCTGGTGATGGTCTACTCCGCCTCGATGATCACGGCGCTGCGGTACGACCTCGTGCCCTCGTACTTCTTCCGCAAGCAGTTCTTCGCCGCGGTCCTCGGCACGGCGCTCCTCCTGGTGGCCTCCCGGATGCCCGTGAAGCTGCACCGGGCGCTCGCGTACCCGATCCTGGTCGGCGCCGTCTTCCTGATGGTGCTCGTCCAGATCCCGGGGATAGGGCGCGCGGTCGGCGGCAACCAGAACTGGATCTCACTGGGCGGCCCCTTCATGCTGCAGCCCAGTGAGTTCGGCAAACTGGCGCTCATCCTGTGGGGCGCCGATCTGCTCGCCCGCAAGCAGGACATGAAGCTGCTGACGCAGTGGAAGCACATGCTGGTGCCACTGGTTCCCGGCACGTTTCTGCTGCTCGGGCTGATCATGCTCGGCGGGGACATGGGCACGGCCATCGTGCTCACCGCGATCCTCTTCGGGCTGCTGTGGACGGCCGGCGCGCCCACCCGGCTCTTCGTCGGGGTGCTCGGCGTGGCCGGGGCGATCGGCTTCCTGCTGATCAAGACCAGCGCCAACCGGATGAAGCGATTCGCCTGCATCGGTGCCACCGACCCCGGAGGAGAGGGCGCGCCCTGTCTTCAGGCGGCGCACGGCATCTATGCTCTGGCCTCGGGCGGATGGTTCGGTTCCGGTTTGGGTGCCAGTGTGGAAAAATGGGGCCAACTACCCGAAGCGCACACCGACTTCATCTTCGCCGTCACCGGGGAGGAACTGGGTCTGGCGGGGACGCTGTCGGTACTCGCCCTGTTCGCGGCTCTAGGCTATGCGGGTATCCGCGTGGCCGGACACACGGAGAACCCCTTCGTGAGGTACGCCGCGGGAGGCGTGACCACCTGGATCACGGCGCAGGCCGTGATCAACATCGGTGCGGTGCTCGGTCTGCTGCCGATCGCCGGAGTCCCGCTCCCGCTGTTCTCCTACGGAGGGTCGGCCCTGCTGCCGACCATGTTCGCCGTCGGGCTCCTCATCGCCTTCGCGCGACAGGAACCCGCCGCGAAAGCGGCCCTGGCCATGCGGCGCCCCGGCTGGGGTAGGCGGGCCGGGGTGAGATGGAAGTCGATGCGACGGCGCGTCAAGAAGCGTCCGTCCGGAGAGCGGTGAATTTCGGTGCATGTCGTACTCGCCGGTGGGGGGACCGCCGGCCACATCGAGCCCGCGCTCGCCCTCGCGGACGCCCTGCGCAGGCAGGACCCGAGCGTGGGAATCACGGCGCTCGGCACGGAGAAGGGTCTGGAGACCCGGCTCGTGCCCGAGCGGGGCTACGAGCTGGCCCTCATCCCCGCCGTGCCGCTGCCGCGCAAGCCCACCCCTGAGCTGATCACCGTCCCCGGACGGCTGCGCGGCACCATCAAGGCGGCCGAGCAGATCCTGGAGCGCACCAACGCCGACTGTGTCGTCGGCTTCGGTGGCTACGTGGCGCTGCCCGGCTATCTGGCGGCCAAACGGCTCGGGGTGCCGATCGTGGTCCACGAGGCCAACGCCAGGCCCGGTCTGGCCAACAAGATCGGCTCGCGGTACGCGGCCGGCGTCGCCGTCGCCACCCCGGACTCCAAGCTGCGCAACGCCCGTTACATCGGCATTCCGCTGCGGCACACCATCGCCACCCTCGACCGGGCCCGGGTCCGGCCCGAGGCGCGCGCCGCCTTCGGCCTCGACCCGAACCTGCCGACGCTGCTGGTCTCCGGCGGTTCGCAGGGGGCGCGCCGGCTCAACGAGGTCGTCCAGCAGATCGCGCCGGTGCTCCAGCGCTCCGGCATCCAGATCCTGCACGCGGTCGGCCCGAAGAACGAGGTGCCGCGTGTCGACAACATGCCCGGGATGCCGCCGTACGTCCCGGTACCGTACGTGGACCGGATGGATCTCGCGTACGCCGCCGCCGACATGATGCTCTGCCGCGCGGGCGCGATGACCGTCGCCGAACTCTCCGCCGTCGGGCTGCCCGCCGCCTATGTCCCGCTGCCGATCGGCAACGGCGAACAGCGGCTCAACGCCCAGCCGGTGGTCAAGGCCGGCGGTGGTCTGCTGGTCGACGACGCGGAGCTGTCGCCGCAGTGGGTGCAGGGCAATGTCCTGCCCGTACTCGCCGATCCGCACCGGCTGTACGAGATGTCCCGCGCCGCGGCCGAGTTCGGTCGCCGGGACGCCGACGACCTGCTCGTCGGCATGGTGTACGAGGCGATCGCCGCACGCCGCCGGGCGTAGCGCGCGGGGCGGAAGCGGAATGGCGGGCGAGCCGACGGGGCGCCCCCTCGGCGAGCCGAGTCCGAACAACGAAGGGGACGCCAGGTGGCTGGACCGACGACCGCCGAGAAGCACGGCACGAGCACGCCGAAGGGGTCGTCGGAGCGGCCGTCCCCCACGGGCACCCGGAGCAGTGGCTTCCGGGTGCCCGGGCCGCGCCTTCTGCTGATCGCTCTGGCCGTTCTCGTGATCGTGGCCGGTGGAATCTGGGCGCTCTACGGCTCGTCCTGGCTGCGTGTGGAGCGGGTGGACACATCCGGAACCCAGGTTCTGACACCTCATGAGGTGGAAACGGCCGCCACCGTCCCGATCGGATCCCCGCTCGTCTCCGTCGACACGGACGCGATCGAGGCGCGACTTCTTCAGAAACTGCCCCGCATCGACACGGTGGAGGTCGTTCGGTCCTGGCCGGACGGAATCGGTCTGAAAGTGACGGAACGGCAGCCCGTACTGCTGGTCGAGAAGGACGGAAAGTTCACGGAAGTGGACTCCACCGGAACCCGCTTCGCCACCGTGGACAAGGCGCCCCCAGGCGTACCGAAGCTCGTCCTCGACATCGCCTCCTCGGCGAGCCTGCGCCGCTTCGACGCCGACCGGCTGTTGCTCGAAGCGGTGGGCGTGACGGGCGAACTCCCGGAAAAGATCGCCCGGGACACTCGTGTCGTCAAGGTCGTGTCCTACGACTCCATCACTCTGGAGCTCAGCGGCGGCCGCACGGTCCTCTGGGGCAGCGGTGAGGACGGTGCCGTCAAGGCGCGCGTACTCACGGCACTGATGAAAGCAACGCCCAAAGCGGGGCACTTCGATGTAAGCGCCCCCACGGCACCCGCCGCGTCGGGCAGTTGACGCTCATCAGTGCTGGCCAGCACCCTGGTTGGCCAGCGCTACGGGTGATCACATAGGGTGAAAAGAAAAACGGGAGGTTCGGCGTGTTCGTTGAACGTGCGCCACTTGTCGACTTAGTGTCCTGTTCGGAAGAGTCCAGAGAACAGAGACACTGGTAACCCTAAACTTCAACGTTAGGGTTTGGGTCGGCGTTTCGGACCGTCCCAATCGGCATCCGTCGTCGCAGCGCGACTACCACCGCGAAGCGGCGACACGTAACTCGAGGCGAGAGGCCTTCGACGTGGCAGCACCGCAGAACTACCTCGCAGTCATCAAGGTCATCGGTGTCGGCGGCGGTGGTGTCAATGCCATCAACCGAATGATCGAGGTCGGTCTCAAGGGCGTCGAGTTCATCGCGATCAACACGGACGCGCAAGCGCTGTTGATGAGCGACGCCGACGTCAAGCTCGACGTCGGTCGTGAACTCACCCGCGGCCTCGGGGCCGGGGCCAACCCGGCCGTCGGTCGCAAGGCGGCAGAGGACCACCGTGAGGAGATCGAGGAGGTCCTCAAGGGGGCCGACATGGTCTTCGTCACCGCCGGCGAAGGTGGCGGCACCGGCACCGGCGGCGCACCCGTCGTGGCCAACATCGCGCGCTCGCTCGGCGCCCTGACGATCGGTGTGGTCACCCGGCCGTTCACCTTCGAGGGACGCCGTCGGGCCAACCAGGCGGAGGACGGCATCGCCGAGCTCCGCGAAGAGGTCGACACCCTCATCGTCATCCCGAACGACCGGCTGCTCTCGATCTCGGACCGCCAGGTCTCCGTGCTCGACGCCTTCAAGTCGGCCGACCAGGTGCTGCTGAGCGGTGTGCAGGGCATCACCGACCTCATCACCACCCCGGGTCTGATCAACCTCGACTTCGCCGACGTCAAGTCGGTCATGTCCGAGGCCGGTTCGGCACTCATGGGTATCGGCTCCGCCCGCGGCGACGACCGCGCGGTCGCGGCGGCCGAGATGGCGATCTCCTCGCCGCTCCTCGAGGCGTCCATCGACGGCGCCCGTGGCGTGCTGCTCTCCATCTCCGGCGGCTCCGACCTCGGTCTCTTCGAGATCAACGAGGCCGCGCAGCTGGTGAGCGAGGCCGCGCACCCCGAGGCCAACATCATCTTCGGCGCGGTCATCGACGACGCGCTGGGCGACGAGGTACGGGTCACGGTCATCGCGGCCGGCTTCGACGGCGGTCAGCCGCCGGCCCGCCGGGACAACATCCTCAGCTCCGCCTCGGCCAAGCGCGAGGAGCCGGCCCCGGCGCCGCGCGCCACCGAGCGCCCGCTCGGCGGCCTCGGCACCGTCGCCCCCCGGGACGAGCCGCCCGCCCCGGTCGAGCCGGCTCCGGCGGTCAACGAGACCTCGCTGCCGCCGGTCACCCCGCCGGCGGTCCCGCCGGCCCGCCCCTACCCGGACACCCAGGCCGAAGAGCTGGATGTGCCGGACTTCCTGAAGTGATAGAGAAGCTCGAACCCGTGAGCGGCGCGCATTTCGCCTTCACCGACAGGTGGGGCGGGGTGAGCGCCGTTCCGTACGAGGAGCTCAACCTCGGCGGCGCGGTGGGGGACGATCCCGAAGCGGTACGCACCAACCGGGCGCGGGTGGCGGAGCAGCTGGGGCTCGACCCGGCACTCGTGGTCTGGATGAACCAGGTCCACGGCGCGGACGTCGCGGTGGTCGACCGGCCGTGGGAGACGGACCGGATCCCGGCCGTCGACGCGATCGTCACCGCCCGGCGCGGACTCGCTCTCGCCGTCCTCACCGCCGACTGCACCCCGGTCCTTCTCGCCGACCCCGTCGCGGGGATCGTGGCCGCCGCCCACGCCGGGCGGCCCGGGATGGTCGCCGGGGTCGTACCGGCCGCAGTGCGGTCCATGATCGACTTGGGTGCCGACCCGGCCCGTATCGCCGCTCGCACCGGCCCCGCCGTCTGTGGGCGCTGCTACGAGGTGCCCGCCGGGATGCGGGAGGAGGTCGCGGCGGTCGAGCCGGCGGCCTTCGCCGAGACGAGCTGGGGAACCCCGGCCGTCGACGTCACCGCCGGAGTCCACGCCCAGCTGGAGCGGTCGGGGATCCGGGACCGGCAGGCCAGTGAGATCTGCACCCGCGAGTCGGGCGACCACTTCTCGTACCGCCGCGATCGCACCACGGGGCGACTCGCGGGATATGTCTGGTTGGACTGATATGACGGACCGTAAGACGGAACTCGCCGAAAATCTGGCGCGGGTGGAGGAACGTATCTCTGCCGCCTGCGCCGCCGCCGGCCGTAAGCGGGCGGATGTGACCCTGATCGTGGTCACCAAGACCTACCCCGCGAGCGATGTGCGACTTCTGCATGAACTCGGAGTGCGGGACGTCGCCGAGAACCGGGACCAGGACGCGGCCCCCAAGGCCGCGGCCTGCGCGGATCTGGACCTGAGCTGGCATTTCGTCGGCCAGTTGCAGACCAACAAGGTCCGATCTGTGACGAGTTATGCGGATGTAGTGCAGTCTGTCGACCGTTTGAAGCTCGTCACCGCGCTGTCGGCGGCGGCGGACAAGGCCGGGCGCGAGCTCGGCTGCCTCGTCCAGGTCGCGCTCGACGCCGAGTCGGGCGCGCGGGGCGAGCGAGGCGGCGTGTCGCCCGACGGCGTCGAGGAGTTGGCCGCCGCCGTGGACGCCGCGCCGGGGCTGAGGCTCGACGGACTGATGACCGTCGCGCCGCTCGCCGGCCCCTACGCGGGGCGCCAACGTGCGGCGTTCGACCGCCTGATGGATTTGTCGACTGTCCTGCGCGCGAACCGTCCGGCTGCGAACATGGTGTCGGCGGGGATGAGTGCGGACCTCGAGGAGGCCGTGGCGGCCGGAGCGACACATGTGCGCATCGGTACGGCGGTACTGGGTGTCCGCCCCAGGCTCCGGTAACGTCGCGAAGCAAGTCGGACCACAGCAGAAAATATGGTCATTCCCGCTGATCGGCGGGCAGGCCTCGTGGATCGCGGGCACTTGGTGACGATGCCGATCCACCACAGAGCGGAGGACTCAGAGAATGGCCGGCGCGATGCGCAAGATGGCGGTCTACCTCGGCCTCGTGGAGGACGATGGGTACGACGGCCGGGGTTTCGACCCCGACGACGACTTCGAACCCGAGCTGGAGCCCGAGCCCGAGCGTGAACGGCGCCACCAGCCCCCGCGGCAGATCGAGCGGGAGGAACCGGTACGAGTGGTGCAGCCGCCCGCCCCGCGTGAACCGGTGTCCCATTCTGTCCCGGTACCCGCCGAGAGCGGACGTCCGGCCCGAATTGCCCCCGTGGCATCCATCACACCCGAACGTCCGAGCATGGAGAAGAACGCGCCGGTGATCATGCCCAAGGTTGTGTCCGAGCGGGAGCCCTACCGGATCACAACACTGCACCCCAGGACGTACAACGAGGCCCGTACCATCGGGGAACACTTCCGTGAGGGCACCCCCGTGATCATGAACCTCACGGAGATGGACGACACGGATGCGAAGCGACTTGTCGACTTTGCCGCCGGACTCGTCTTCGGGCTCCATGGCAGCATTGAGCGCGTGACGCAGAAGGTGTTCCTGTTGTCGCCTGCTAACGTCGATGTCACGGCGGAGGACAAGGCCCGCATCGCAGAGGGCGGATTCTTCAACCAGAGCTGAGAACTACGAGACCGGAACGGCCCGGCCGCGAGGCCGGACAAGCGAGAGCACGAGAGCCAGGGGAGAGGGAAGCGCGGGATGGGCGTCGCACTACAAGTGGTCTACATCGCTCTGATGTGCTTCCTCATCGTGCTGATCTTCCGATTGGTCATGGACTACGTCTTCCAGTTCGCCCGTTCATGGCAACCCGGTAAGGCGATGGTGGTCGTTCTGGAGGCCACCTACACTGTCACCGATCCACCGCTCAAGCTTCTGCGGCGGTTCATTCCGCCGCTGCGTCTCGGGGGCGTGGCACTCGACCTGTCCTTCTTCGTTCTGATGATCATCGTCTACATCCTGATCTCCATCGTGAGCAGCTTCGCGAGGTGAATGTGGACGATACGGTCTTGCCGACTGCCGACGACTACGTAGAGGTGAAGAAGAGATGCCGCTGACCCCCGAGGACGTGCGGAACAAGCAGTTCACGACCGTCCGCCTTCGAGAAGGCTATGACGAGGACGAGGTCGATGCCTTCCTCGACGAGGTCGAAGCCGAACTGACCCGCCTGCTCCGCGAGAACGAGGACCTGCGCGCCAAGCTGGCCGCGGCGACGCGTGCCGCCGCGCAGAACCAGCAGCAGCAGGGTATGCGCAAGCCGCCGGAGCAGCAGGATCGTCCCGTCGGTCCCGGTGCCCCCGTGCCCGCCGCCATATCCGGACCGCCGGTCCAGCAGCAGCCCCCGCAGATGGGTCCCCCGCAGCTGCCGTCCGGTGCGCCGCAGCTTCCCGCCGGTCCTGGTGGCCACGGCCCCGGCCCGATGCAGGGTGGCCCGATGGGCCCCGGCCCCGGCCAGATGCAGGGCGGCCCCATGGGTCAGCCGATGGGCGGCCCGATGGGTCACCCGCAGCAGCAGATGCAGCAGCCGATGCAGCAGCCCCAGCAGGGCCCCGGTGGCGACAGCGCCGCGCGTGTGCTCTCGCTGGCCCAGCAGACGGCCGACCAGGCGATCGCGGAGGCCCGTTCCGAGGCCAACAAGATCGTCGGCGAGGCGCGCTCGCGCGCCGAGGGCCTGGAGCGGGACGCCCGCGCCAAGGCGGACGCGCTGGAGCGGGACGCGCAGGAGAAGCACCGCGTCGCGATGGGCTCGCTCGAGTCCGCTCGCGCCACGCTGGAGCGCAAGGTCGAGGACCTGCGTGGCTTCGAGCGCGAGTACCGCACGCGTCTGAAGTCCTACCTCGAGTCGCAGCTGCGTCAGCTGGAGACCCAGGCGGACGACTCGCTGGCTCCGCCGCGGACGCCGGCCACGGCTTCGCTGCCGCCGGCCCCGTCGATGGCTTCGGCCGGTGCGAGCGCCCCGTCGTACGGCGGCAACGGCACGATGGGCGGCGCGCCGTCCATGGGCGGTGGCCCGTCCTACGGTGGGCAGCAGCAGATGTCCCCGGCGATGACGCAGCCGATGGCTCCGGTCCGCCCGCAGGCGCCGCAGCCGATGCAGCAGGCGCCGGCGCCGATGCGTGGCTTCCTGATCGACGAGGACGACAACTGACGGCGGCCGCTCGCGCGATGAGCGCGTAGCCGTCGGCAGGCTGGAGGCCGGGCCCCTGGGAAACCCGGGGCCGGCCCTTTGTCGTGGGGGGGGTTGCGGGGGGTGGGGGGGGCGGGG
>NZ_JBHJTL010000117.1:0-23837 GCF_042264065.1 Streptomyces sp. NPDC056222
GTAGTCACGGAACCGCGCAACCTGCTCGGTGAACTGCACTCGTCTCTTCATCGAGGCAGGACTCTATGGGCACGGTCAACGCCCTCGCTGGGAATTTCGGCCGGGCCTGCTGGCCTACGGGCTGGCTCAGGCGGCAGCTTCCTCCAGGATGTCGGACACAAGGCCACCCGAGCTCCAGGACGGTCTGCAGTCGCCGCACGCGTACTGAACGCCGTCATGGTCGAGCTCCAGCCGAGCACGTCTATCTGTACTTCGTTGAGCACATTCGCAAGTACGCCGACACAAGCTGCGTAGCAGCCATGGGAGCTGGCTTGCGTGGCGTGCGGCTCGCCCAGTGTCGTACGCGTGCGGCTCGCGGCGCTCGACCCGCTCCCAGTCGATCGGGTACGAGGTGTCCGCGCGCGCACTTCGCCCTCATCCGCTCGGTCAACGGGGCACGCAACGTGCCGTCGTAAATCCACCAGTCCGTCGACTCGCAGTCGGTCAGTTCGGTCTGGCCACGCTTGCGGCGATGTGGGATGGCGAGTCCGGTGCCGGTATCCACCGTCGGCGATCATGAGTGCCGACGGCGACCTTGGCACCGGACTCCTCCCTGCCTTGCGGTCGATTCGGATTCCGGCCAGCAACCGGCCGACCACGACGATCAGTTGGGTGTCGGCGTCGATGACAACCTGGTCAGGCTCCCTGTCCGCCCCAGCGGAAGGTTCTGACAGGCAGATCGGCTGCCGAGTGCGGGAGCGCGCCGGCGTAGTGCCGGGCCAGGACTGCGTCGGTGAAGTGGTAGGCACCCTCGTCGACGACTAGGAGCCCTTGATTCCGTGCGGCTTTGAGTGTGTCACTGAGGTTGTTGAGCCCCTTGCGGTCGTGACGGTCGAAGTAGCAGCGGGCCCAGTTCGGTGCCGCCAGGGTGCCGGCAAGGATCGTGAGCAGCAGTGCTGTTCCAAGGACGGCGGAGGCGGCGACGAGAGTCGTGGCTTCGGAGGTGTTCTCCTGGATCGTGGAGGGGATGCCGCTCAGCGTCATGCTGACCATGAAGAGGGCGATGAGAAGTTCCAGGCCGAGCCATGCGCTGCGGCGTTCCCGCGAAAACGGGCGTGGGCCTTGGTCCAGGGTGTGCTGCCTGGGGTTGGCGTCCGAGAAGGCCGCCCGGCCGACGAAGGCAGCTGCGTAGACGGCGAAGAATGGACCGAGCACAGCAGCGCTGGGCCCCCCGGTGAGGGTGGTGATCAGCGAGCACAGGACGCAGGGAAGGGCCGGCAGGCTTGCTCTGCTGGCGAGAGCCCGCAACATCGCGGGGTGCGGCTCGGTACGGATCACGGCCGAGGGCGGGCGGGTGACGACCGGGTGCATCATGGCGGCGATGATGACGGCGGCCACCACGGCATACGGCACCAGTCGCATAGGAAGGCTGCCGTCGTACTCGCCGTGCGAGCTGATGGTGTCCTCGGCCAGCGTGACCCACGTGTAGAAGAACGCCAGGACAGCGATCAGGAGCGTGAGGTAGGGCCGCTTGGGGGGTTGCCAGCCGGCGCCGCCCACGGTGCGGCTTCCGTCGGGGCGCGCCGGCTGGCGCAGGAACAGCGCCAGTGAGGCTTGGAAGCGGTCAGCGGTGTGGGGTGCGGAGTAGCCGGTGGCGCAGGCGTGTTTGGCGACGGCGGGCAGGTAGCCGGATTCGATGACCTGGCGCTCGATGTCGTGGCGTGACTTGCCCAGCAGGTCTGCTGGGTCGGCTCGTCCGTCGCTGAACGCCTGGCGGGCGGCGCAGGCCATGGAAGGGGCGGAGAGGACATCCCAGAGCTCTGGCGCTTCGGTGGAGGCGAGCACGGGTTCCCATTTGCTGTGTACGAGGGCTGCATCGGCGCTCCGGTTGGTCTGAGGGAGCCATTCTTTGAGGTCGTCGCGCTGCAGAGGGCACAGGACGATGCCGCTGCTGCGCGCCAGGGGTGTGTTGGTGGATTCGACGAGGACGCGGAACGGGTCGGTCTCACTGACCAGGATGACACCGGTGAGGCAGCTGTCGATCTCTTCGAGGGCACGCTGCATATAGCGTGGATCGACCGCGTCGAAGTCGTCCAGGATGGGCAGAAGTTCTCCCGCGCCGAGAAGGACGGAGACCCGCTCAGCCGAGAAGTGTTCCTGCGGGAGGTGTGGCAGGTGGTGCGCTATCCACTCCAGGAGGGACACGTATTGCGGGCGCCATTCGGCCAGGGACACCCGGACCGGAACGGCCTTGCCGTGTTGGAGGGCTCTGCCCAGATGGCCGGCGAGTTCGCTCTTGCCGCTGCCCTGCTGGCCGAGGATGACCAGCCGCTGAGACGGCAGGAGCGTGAACAGAGCCCGCAGGTCGCCGAAGTGTCCATGAAAGTCGACCTGGGGCGGGCCGTCCATGAGGTCGACCGGTGCCGGAATGAACCGGATCGGCAGCGGTCCCACACCATGGCCGGCGCTCACGTCGCTGCGTAGGTTCCATGCCGACAGTCCGGATGCCAGCGTGTGCTGGGCGGCAGCCCGCAACGGGGAGAGCGTGCCCAGCGGCGCTTCGTCGCCCGGCATGGGAACGGCGCTGGATCCTGGCGGATCCTCGGCGGCGTTCGGTGCGTGGTCGAGACCGTGGTGAGCGCGGTGGGCGCGGCGGGCTTCCGCGTAGCGGCTGCGCCACAGGTCCAGGTTGGTCGCAGGGTCGCATACTTTCGCCCAGTCTTCGACCAGGCGCCAGCCGGGGAGGGTGGTGCCGGTCGTGGCGGCCTGCAGCATCGCCTTGCTCCAGTTGACGGTTCCGGCGAGCTGGTCGAGGGTCAGCCCGGCTCCGTGCCGAACGGCCCGCAAGCGGGTGGCGAGTTCCGCCAGTTCGGGGATGGTTTCGTCGACGGGCTTCTCGGGACGTCCTCGAGGCATGGCTCGTCACTCCCCCGCCGCGGCGCGGCGGCGGCCGCGCGAGGGCTGGGATGCCGGTGCCAGCAGACGTCGTGCGAGGTCCAGCGCGGTGCCCCCGGCCAGGGTGATCACCGCCAGTGCGCTGCCGGCTTCGTAGCCGTGGCGGACGAGGACGACAGTCGCGATCAGCACGAGAACGATGACCACGATGCGGATCCGCACTTCGTGCGGGAACGACGGCACACAGGAAAGAGGGCTGGCGGGCATGGAAGCCTCCTAGGATGACGGTCCGGTCAAGTGGAGTACCGCCCTGCACAGTTGGCGCTGTGTCCGGCCGTCAGGCCGGAGCGGGCGATGCATTCAAGATGCCCCAACCCGTCATGCCGGAACAGCCTCGACGCACAGCCCGAGATGAGGCCCACTTGGGCTTTTGTGATGATTTCCAAACAATGTTGCCGTACATGGACTGCGTCCCGAACAAATCCCTGTCCGCCCTTCCATGTGCTGGACAACACCCCGTCCAGGTACGTCGTGCCAGTTCACCGCCCCGTGAACAAGCCGCACGCGGCCTTCTGTCCGACACCCGGCCCCACCCTCTGTAAAACAATGCCGTCATCTTCGAAACTGGTGCTCGATGCTCAAGCACGAACTAACGCATCCCACCCGAGGCACCCTGGATGACGGTCCGGCGCCTCACTCCGGGCGGGCGGAGCGACCGTTGGCGCGGCCCTCCACCCGTCCGGGCACCGTCTCAACGAGCCCGCGCCCGGCACCGCGAGAACAGCAGAGCGCCGACCACGACCGCCCACCATCCACGTACACCTGCCGCCTCTGCTGGACGGCTCGCATGCGGAGCCGTCCGTCAAGCATCACCGGCACCACAAGGTCAACTAGGCCGTGTTGCGAAAGTGGCTGAAGATGCGGGGTGTCGCTCAGAGGCTGCGGATGGCCTCGGCCAGGTCGGATCCGTAGGAGGCCCAGCAGATCACCGAGCCGTCATCGTCGAGCTGCCCCATGAACCACTCGCCGTCGTGCATCACGAGGCACAACTCGTGGAACGCAAGAATCACATCGGGCCGGAGCGGTTCGTAGTCGTCCTGGCCGGCTGTCTCGACGACTACGAGTCGATCGAAGGAGAGCGGGGCGGCACTGGAGTCTCCGGAAAAAGCGCGAACGTGCTCGATCGTCCATCCTGCGGGAAGTCCTGAGTTCACCGGGGCATAGTCCCAGCAGGGCGCCCGTCACAGCCACTCGTTAAGGACCGCGACCAGCACGGTCGCTTCGTAGCGGACGGCGAGCTTGTCGTATCGCGTGGCGACACGCGATGTCTCTTGAGGCGGTTGATCCCGCACTCGACCGCATGGCGCTGGCGGTAGTCGGCCGGGTCGAAATGCGGTGGCCGGCCACCGCGGGAGCCGAGTTCTTGCCGGTTGCGGGCATGGTCGGCCTTGTCAGGGATAGTGCAGCGGATCCCACGGCGCCGCAGGTAGGCGCGGTTCTTGCGGGAGGCGTACGCCTTGTCCGCGTGCCCCGCATCGGGGCGGACGCGTGGCCGGCCCGCTCCGATGCGGGGCACGCGAACCTTTTCCAGGACCGGCTCGAACTGCGGCGAGTCCCCGCGCTGCCCGGCCGTGACCACAATCGACATCGGCTTTTGCCCCTGCTCGACGGCCAGGTGAAGCTTGGTAGTGAACCCGCCACGCGACCTCCCCAGTCCGTGATCATCGGGCTCGGTGAAGACGCCGCCTGGTGATTCTTTCTGCAGGTGGCCCTGCTTGCGGGCCCCGGCCGCGTGCTGGTGGGCGCGGCAGACTGTGGAATCGACGCTCAGGTCCCACGTGATCGCGCCCTGAGCGTCGGCCAGGGACTGGAGCCGGGTGAGGATTCGGTGCCAGGTGCCGCTCCGCTGCCACTGACGGAACAGGTCGTAGACCCGGCCCCATGGTCCGTACTCGACGGGCACGTCCCGCCACGGAACCCCGGTCCGGACCCGGAACCGTATGCCGTTGATCAGCTGCCGACGAGGCCAGACGGGCGGTCGCCCCGCCCACGTGCCCTTCGGCAGCAGCGGCTCCAGCACCGCCCACTGCTCGTCCGTGAGATCTCCCCGCCCCATGAAGCACGATCATTCACAGCCCAAGATCCCCTTTCGATACACGGCCTAGCCGCAAAGAGGGACTCCTCCGCCGAGGCGCGCCCCCGTTCCGGTGCTAGGCACCCGGGACCGGCCTGGCCAGCACCTGGTCCAAGACCTTGGTGAGGAAGTGCGCCGGATCCGTCGCCAACGCTGTGGCACGCATCGCGACGATCCCGTCCGGACGGACGAGCAGCGCCCCTTCCCCGGGGAGCCACGGGACCGCGACGCGATGCGCGGGGAGTCCGATGTCCGCCGCGGCGGTGAGCCAGCGGTCGCCGGCGACGCCCACCAGCAGGGTCCACCGGGACGCCACGAGGTCGAGCGTGGAATCCCCATCGATCCACGCGTGGGGCACCCGTGAACCCGGCGAACCGTCCAGCACCAGGTCGACTGTGGACGGGAGTTCCGGCTGCGGGTCGACAATGGCGGCCGAGTCGTACCGCTGGCCGAGGTGCACGACCGGCGCCGCCCACACTCCCGCCGCCGCTCTGGCGGCTTCGGCTTCGGGTCCGCGTCCCCAGTGCAGCTCGGGGTCGGCGAGCCTGCGCATCGCCTGGTCCAGCGTCGCCGCAGCGACCGGTTCACGTTCGTGCGTGTAGGTGTCGAGCAGCCCAGCACCGGCCTCGCCGTGGTGGACGGCGGCCAGCTTCCACGCCAGGTTGTGCGCGTCTGCAACCCCGGTGTTGAGGCCGAACGCGCCCAGGGGCGACACGGTGTGCGCGGCGTCGCCCACGAGGAACACGCGGCCGACGGCGAAGCTTTCGGCCGCTGCGCTCCGGGGCCGCCACGAGAGCACGCTGCGCACCTCGACGTCGAGGTCGGGATCGCCGACCGCTAGCCGGACGACCGCGGCGCAGCGCTCGTGCGTGAAGTCCTCGGGGCGTTCGCCGCCGTCGACGTCGCAGGGGACGTGGAAGACCCAGTTCGTCTCGCCGTCCACGGTGGCCAGCAGGCCGGGTGCCTCCGGCGTGGTGATCGTGCAGGTGGCGAAGGACATTCCCCGTAGGTGCGTTCGAAGGTCGGCGCGGAACAGGATGTTGATCATCGACTTGCCAAGGTCGCCCGGTCCGGAGGTGCCCACTCCAAGCGCGGTCCGCACGGTGCTGTGCGTGCCGTCGGCGGCGACTACGCGCGTGCACCGCAGCGAGTAGCGGCCGTCTGGTCCCTCCAGTTCGACGTCGACCCCGTCGGCGTCCTGCGCGATGCCGACCAGGCGGGTCGACCAGCGTAGGTCCGCTCCTCGGCGTGTCAGGTCGGCTGCTACGACGGCGTCGATCCGGTCCTGGGCGCAGACGCCGCGCAGTCTGAACGGCGTCACGTCCAGTTCGTCGGCGGACGGGGTCGGCATGGGCACGGTCACGACGTCGCCCGCGCCCATCTCGACGACGGTCCGCGCCACCGCTTTGCCCGCGGCGCCCCGGAGGTCGACCGCGACGGCATCGACGGCGGTGTCGAGCCCGAGTTCGCGGAGGACCTCGACGGTGCGCGGTCCGATGCCGGTGGCACGTGGGTGCGCCGACGGCCCGGGCCGGCGTTCGACGAGCACCGCGGGGACGCCGTGGTGGGTGAGCAGCGCTGCGGTGAGCAGGCCGACGCTGCCGCCTCCGACCACGAGCACGGGCACCTCTGGATACACTGTCTCCGTCATGGATACACCGTATCCAGAAGGTATGATGCGGGTCAACGAGGAAAGGAACCGCCCCAATGACCGAACCCGTTCCCTCGTCGGTGTGGACCCGGCCGCGCCCCGAGCCGCGTCGGCGCGCGCCCGGGGTGGACCAGTTCGTAGCCGCCGCGCTGGCCGTCGCGGACGCGGAGGGATTGGCGGCGGTGTCGATGCGGCGCGTCGCGGGTGATCTCGGTTCCGGGACTGCCTCGCTCTACCGGTACATCACCAACCGCGACGAGTTGGTGGACCTGATGGTCAACGCGGCGCAGGGCGAGGATCCGCTGCCCGAGTCCACTGAGGACTGGCGTGCCGATCTGGGGGCGATCGCCTACGCGTTGCGTGCGACGCTGCTGCGGCACCCTTGGTTGGCGAGTGAACTGGCGGGGAGGCCCGCGCTCGGCCCCAACTCGTTGCGGCGGTCCGAGTCCGCGTTGCGCGCCGCCGTCGCGCTCACGCCCGACATCACCCTGGCCTCTCAGGCGCTCGGCGCCGTGCACGCGTACGTGCTGGGATCGGTCGCTGCCCAGCAGGCCCTTCAACGCGCTGAACAGCGCACCGGGCTCAGCGAGGAGGAGTGGCAGCGCAGCGTCGGCCCCTACATCAGCGAGGTCCTCGCGGCGGGCGAACACCCGATGCTCGCCCGCCGCGTCCTCGAAGCCGAGGAAGTCGACCCCGACGTCGAGTTCGCGTTCGGCCTGGACTGCGTGCTCGACGGGCTCGCGGCCCGGCTGGGTCACTGAGCGGTCAGTACGCGCTCCGGGTGGAGAACGAGGCAGACCTGGTCCCCGGCCAGATCGGCGGCGCGGGCCGGGCCGTCGACGTCTTCCACAGCTGCTCCGCCCGCTCCCTTCGGTGACGCCCCATCAGCGCCCCCTCCCCCAGGGATACAGGTCTCCTCAGCGAGGAGAGACCACCCTGGTCCCGGATCCGTGGTCAGGGCGCAGTCCCAGCGAGCCCGGAAGCGACGCGACGCGCCTTCCACGTCCATCTCACCACCGTCAACTACCAACTCCACAACCCCGACCCGCAGTAACGCACCAAACAGTGAGCCGAGTTGGACCCCGGAAGCCTCAACGAAGACCAGAACCCCGGCTGGTGTCGTGCGCGGTCTGCCGGTTGGCCGGGGCACCTGTTCCGCGTCCGCGCGGCCTGTCGGCGTTCACGTGAAAGTGCTGTCGCAGATCTTGTGACGACCGCTACCGCTTCACTTCGGCGTGGGCGCAAGCACCGGCTTCGCGGAGTTCGTCCACCAGGGCGGTGGCGACTTCCTCGGGCACGTTCTCGAGAATGGTTGCGGGCAGCTGGCTGACGAGCGACTTGCAGCACCACAGGCTCAGCCCCGTGCGCCTGTGTAGCAGCTTCACGACCTCAATCGCCTCGGGGCCGGGGTCTGTGAGAACCGCGTCGTGCGGTTGATCGTCGCAGATCAGCAAGAACGATTCGCTCACCGTGTCCGATTCCTCTATGAGTCCGCCGATGGGCTGCAGCATATTCTTCCGCCGTACTTCGCGGCGTCCCCGACGATCGGCCGGAGCCTGCTCGCTCCGGATGCGATGTGCTGGCGGCCGGCCTTTGCCAGCGACGACGACCCCGTCCGGGCCCGAAGATACGCGTTCACGCACGACGCCGGCCGTATGGCCGACTCCCCCGGCGTGCAGCGCAACGTCGTCCAGTGCCGCGACGGAACGGAAGAGCGCGCCTACGCCGAGAACCGGGGCGGCCCCGGGTCCGGCGAGGAAGGCTTCGACGGAGCCGACTTCAAGGCCATGGTCGACGCTGCAGGCGGAACATCCACCACGTACCAGCGGAACAAGCAGGAGCGGAAGCGCTGAGCCAGCAGGCAGGCCCGGACACCCCACCAAGGACAGAACTGACCCTGCAGCGAGCCCCGCACCAACTTCGCATTGCTTGGCAGTGCTGGCGGGACGGAGGGGAGGCGGAATTCCAACTTCTACGCAACCGGGTCCTGCTCGCCCCGTAGTCATGTTGTCAGTCCCTGATGCCAGAATCCGGGCGACCTTACACAAGGGAGATCAGCATGGGCACCTGGGATACCGGTCCCTTCGACAACGACACAGCCGCAGACTTCGCCAACGCTCTCGACGACGCCGAGCCCGAGGCGCGCGAAGCCCTGATCCGAGGCGTCCTCATCCGGACGATCGACGCCACCGGCTATCTCACGGAAGCGGAAGAGGCGGTGGCCGCCGCTGCACTCATCGCGGCGCAATGCCCGGGAGGCGAACCCGTCGACATGTCCTACGGTCCGGAAACACCTATGCCCGTGTTCCCATCCGACCTTCGGCAACTCGCCGACGAAGCCCTCGCCCGCATCGCCAGCGACGAGGACGGGCCGGCCTCAAACTGGGTCGACCCGGAGGACTGGAAGCAGTGGCGGTCCATACTCACCCGCCTGCGCACAGTGCTTGCCCCGCTCCCACCTTCCATCGCTCTCTTCGATGTCCAGCCATAACGGAGCGTCACCCGGCACGAAAGCTGAACCAGAACCCGTTTCTCAGGCTCTGGTCCAACTTCTGTGGAGTGCACACGTTGAGTGACGCGCGCTGGCATCTGCAGGCTTCTCCCGCGTGATCTACTTCCGGCAGGAGGGGATCATGAACGGGTTGGCGGCGTCGTTGAAGCGGACCTGGGTTGACTGGGCTGTCTTCGTCTACATGGTCGTGACTGCTTCGAGATGCAAGAGTCCATTCCTGGTCGTCTTCTTCACAGTAGCCGCGCTTGTGGCGGCGATCGTCGGCGCCCGCAAGACCCGGCAGGTCGCAAGGCCGGTAAGAACCGAGCCGTAGCATGCTGCAGCGCCTCGGAGGACACCACAGAAGTTGAGCCACGGCACCAGCGTCCCGCCGATGCCGGGTTCTGAAGATCCGCTCCGGCTCAGGTGCCGAGCCAGATGACGAGGACTGCTGCCGTAGAGGTGCCGAGCAAGACGCCCCGAACCCGATGGGCGGCTCCGCCGGCTTCCTCGGCCAGGACCTCGACGCCGTCACCGCCGGACTCACCCACACATGGATCTCCGGCGCGGTCGAAGGCCACGTCAACCGGGTTAAAACCCTCAATCGAGCAATGTATGGCCGCGCATCGTTCACGCTTCTGCGGACCAGGATCCTCACCCAGCCGTGAAGCTGTCCGGTTCACCCTGTGGCGAGAACCGCCTGGATGAAGGCGGTTGGCGGCACATAGCCGTGTGCCTCGACGTAGTGACCGATCAGTTCAGGGGGAACGGTTCTCCTGGCTGCCGCGGGCCAAGGTCGGGCCATCCGTCGGGCAGCCAGCCGAGCGGCTGGAGACCGCCGTCGCCGGCGGGGCCGAGGCTGGACCCGTTGCTGATCTCCGAGCTGGGAGTATCGGGACCGAACGGCCCTGTCCGTGGCTCGTCCGTCGGCTCGGTCTGAGGCGCTGCGGCCGGAAAGGTGAATGCCCGGTCACGGTTCGGCGCGGGACTCCTGGTCGCCGTCTGCCACTGGATAGTCCTACTGCATGACCGCACTCCGTCCACGTCGGCGCGTTGCCGCCCTGGCACTGACCGCCGCGACACTGCTCCCCTCCCCTTTGGTGGCAGCCACGCCTGTAGCTGCCGACCAAGGCGCCGCAAGCGCTCATGCGGAAGTCGGAGATCCGAGCCGTGAGGCACTGCAGCTGCTGGCTCAGCCGCCGTTCCCGCCCGCGGACCTCGGCCTGCTGAATACACAGTCCTACCCGCAAGGGCCGCCGATGCAGCCCGCGTCTGCCCGCACCATCACCACTGAGGAACTCGTCAAGCAGCTCAAGAAGACCCTCAAGCCCCGCGGCCAGCATGCGGTTGAGGAAGGACTTGCTGTCTTCCGTAGTGCGCAGATCGCAACCGTGGTGCCGGATCTGAATCTCCGCGCTGCCCTCGCTTCTCTGGCCGGCAGCTCCGCTCAGGCGAGCATTAAGGCCATCCGTAGCAGCATCTTCCACCGTGTCTACTTCGGCACACCCCCGAACCCGGCCGCCACTGCGCAAGTCGTCATCAGCCCAGGTGGCCCGGAGATCGTCTTCAACCAGCGCTTTCGCTACGAGGATTTCCGACGACTCGGAGTCATCCTTTCCCATGAGACCCTGCACCAGGACTCGCAGGTCAACAACAATGAAGAACTCATCAACACGACGCTGCACACCGCCTACTACGGACAGCTGCTGCTGGAGCAGCCTGGGCTGGCCACCAGCCGCACCGAGCTGTCCCGACTGATCAACACAGGGCTGATGGCGCTGCTGAACACCCGCGACACGCACGGCCGGCAGAGGCTGACCCAGTCCACAGGGAACGTCCTGCCTGGCGCGGCGAATCCCCTGCCGAGTTTCGGTGCCGCATTCCTCGGCATCACTCCCGACGGCGGCACCGGGACGGATCCCACCAGCACCCCGGGGAATGCGAACTTGGACTTCTACCTCAGCGCCATCACCCGCACCCGCCAGACCGGGGCCGACTTCAACACCACCACCGTCGAACTTCTTAACCGCGGTCAGGCCTGGGCGACTCCCCGCGAGCGAGTCCGGCTCGCGCGGCTGTTGGAGCTGCGCATCTCCCACCCGGTCAAGCCCGACGTCGCAGCTCAGCGGCTGCGGCCCCAGGGGCCGCTGGAGGGTTGGGGTATCGGAATCGAGGTTCAATCTGAATCCACCGCTGTGGCACGTGCGACGGTGCCAGGGACGTCTTCGGACGCCCTGGCGTGGCCGCGTCCGAAGCGGACGTAGTCCTCGATGCTGACGCCGGCGAGCAGAGCCTCGGGCCCGGAGTCACCCCCGCATCCGCGCAGGGCACGCGGACCCTCCCGGGTTTCGCACACGAGCAGGTTGGCGTTACCGCTTCCCGGCGGCCCGTACACGGTGGGCTGTGCCTCGCACATAGACCGGCACCGCAACGACCCGTGAGTGCCGACGCCGGGGAACCGGGAACTGATGGTGTCGGTGCCCTCCCCAGCGTGCGGAACGAGCGGTTCACCCGCGGCATACATGACCGTCACGAGACGCAGCTCCTCGCTCTGAAGGCCAGTGAACTGGCGTGGTGCCTGCCGCAAGAGCCTCCAAAGCACGTACTCATGCTCAGGACATTCTTCCTCCGGCGCCGGGGCATTCCCCCTAGGTGCTCCTCTCGCCGGGAATCTCGATGCTGCGCACCACCCTCACGTCGATTGCCGCCGATCTCACGAGTCGCGGCTACGCCGTTGCCGCCGTGGACCACGCGTACGAATCCCACAGCACGGCCTTCCCTCTGGGGGGCGAACGCAGACCTGTGTGGCCTGCGAGCAGGCGGACACATCCGAGGAGCAGACAGCCACGGTGCACGGCCGGGCCACGCACCTGTCCCTTTCCGCCGCTGGTGCGGGCACGGCAGCCAGCCCCGGACTCCAGCCAAGCGCACTCCTTGGTCGGCGGCGTGCGGTGGTCGCCAGCCACAACACGGCTCGGTTGATGCCGGCGTCGATGGCGCAAAGCGAATCGGCCACCCAGCCGTCATGCGGGTGAAATGGCCGGTCCCCCGTGGCGGGGTGGCACGGCTGGGCTGCGGCGGTCAGATAGCAGTGGGACATGGTCGCACTCTCCGCGCGTCGCCGCGCTGCCGCCCTCGCCATGACTGCCGCCGTCGTCCTGGCCACACCGTGCGCAGCTGTCGCCGAAGCTCCAGTGGCGGCGCCTCGGGATACGTTCTCCAACTCCCAGGACCAAGCCGAGCACAAACCCTCTGACAGCGTGGCCCTGCGGCAGCTGGCCCAGCCGCCGTTCCCACCCACCGACCTGAGCCTGCTGAGCACGGGAGCCTATCCCGATGGGCCACCGATGCAGCCCGCGCCACCCCGCGCGATCACCGCCGAGGAACTGGTCAAGCAGCTCAAGACCACCCTCAAGCCACGCGGAAGCCGCGCGGTCGAAGACGGGCTTGCCGTCTTCAACAGCCAGCAGATCGCCGCCATCGTGCCCGATCCGAACCTGCGCGCCGCCCTCGCCTCCCTGGCCGGCAGCCCCGGACAAGCGAGCATCCAAGCGATCCGCGACGGCATCTACTCGCGCGTCATCTTCGGCATCACACCGCGTCCCGAAGCGATTGCCATGGTCCTGCTTGGGCCCGCCACCGATCCGCGGCCTTTCATCGTGTTCAACCAGCCCTACCGCTACGAGGACTTCCGGCTGCTCGGGGACCCTTCTCGCACGAGACCCTCCACCGCGCGGACCCGAACAACCGAAACGAGGAAGCCATCAATGAGGCCCTGAACACCGCCTACTACGGGCAATTGCTCCTCCAACAGCCGCGGCTGGCAACCAGCCGCACGGAGCTCGCCCGCAGACTGAACACGAGACTGATGGCGCTGCTGAACACACGCGACGCCCGTGGCAGACAGCGACTGACGTACTCGACCGGTAACGTGCTGCCCGGCGCAGCTACCCCGCTGCCCAGCCTCGCCGCCCTCCAGCTCGGGATCACCCCGGACGGCGGCACCGCGACCGACCCCACCAGCACGCCGGGCAACGCGAACCTGGACTTCTACCTCAGCGCCATCACCCGCACCCGGCAGACCGGCGCCGCGTTCAACACCGCCACCGTCGAACTCCTCGACACCCACCAGGCCTGGGCAACCCCCAGCGAGCGCATCCGCCTCGCCCGCCTGCTCAAACTCCGCATCCCCAAACCGGAACAGTTGCCCCCGCACCGCGAAGACAAGCCCTGGCACGCCCCCACCTCCCCACCCGACGGCAGGCACGAGGAATCAATCCCCTGGTGAACGCGCCCCAACGAGCCCGCCTCCGGCGCGCCCGAAATCCGGTACGAACCCCGCACTGCTGCGGTGATCGGGGCGTAGTGTCGTGACGTTCCACAGCTCGACCGCTTCGTCCAATTCCGTGACAGCGGCCTCGGCGCAGAGCGGGCGAAGTGAGGTGCTCGCCGCCCGCTACGACGTCACCCGCTTTGACGAGTGCTCCTCACATCCATGAGCCGGCATCTGGCCGGCTCCCGGCCGCAGGCTTCGTCGCATCGCGGCCGCGACCCCGCCCGCCTCGGGGCCGGACCTGAGATCTCACCCGCCGCGATCAGGGTCACTCGCTGATCCGGACGGTTGTCGCGGTGGTGGCCTGGTCGATGTCGCTCGTGCGTACCGTCACGCTCGCCCGCCAGGCGCCCGGTAGCGGGAGCGGGAAGTCCTTCGACGCCCAGTAGCCGCCGACGTCCGTCATTTCCACGTCCAAGGGGCCGAGATCTTTCGCGGGCAGCGTGAGGGAGACACGGATTTCGGGCACGACCGCCAGGGCGCCATCGGGCCCGTAGACAACGGCGGTGACCGTGTTGACGCCGGACAGGCCCGGATCGATCGTGAGCAGCACCTTGCCCCGTCCGCCGCCTGAGCCGGTGTCGAACGGGATCTCGGCAAAGGCGGTGCCCGCAGGCGTGGCTGATGCCGCAGCGACAGTCGCCGCGTCCCCAGCGGCTGTCCGCCCCGGTTCTGTGCCGGTGAGCGCCGTCGTCAGAACCAGGACCACCACCGCGGCGCCGACCTCGAGAGCCGTCGAGCGACGTAGAGCGGTCAGGGGCGCCGCGACACCATCCTGCTGGGGGGCCGCGCCCACGAGGCCGTGCCCTTCCCCGGCCGCGCCGCGGACACGGGCGGAATAGCTGCGTGCCATTCCGGCGGCGCCCAGCATGGCCAGAACGCCGCACAGCTTGAGCAGAAGCAGTTGTCCGAAGGAGGTGGACACAAGGGCGTTCAGCGAGCCGATCTGGCGCCAGGACTGGTAGGCGCCAGTGAGAACGAGCCCGGCTACGGCCGCGAACGCCATGCGAGAAAACCGGCCCACCGCCGCGGAGTGACTCCGGTTCGCGCTCTTCGCGCGCAGCAGCGTGGTCGCCAGGGCTGCGAGGCCGCCCAGCCACACGGCCATAGCCACGGAATGCACCACGGAAACCACCACGGCCGCCGGCGACTGCGGGCCCGAGGCGGCGTGCCCCGTGAGCGCCCACGTTGTAGCCATACCCACAGCCACCAGCGCCGCTACACCGAGGCAGACGGGACGGTAGGTCATGCGCAGGGCACCCCTCCGCAGCCGGGAGAGGATGCCCCAGAGGGCACCTGCCGCCAGAGTGAGCAGCATGCGCAGTATCAAGGCCTGCCCCGGGTCGGTTCCGACGGTCATCTTCAGAGCCGACGGGCTCAGCGCCATTCGTACCCCGTCTCCCGACTCGTAGGGGGCCCGCAGGAGCAGTTGGACAAGGGCGGCCGCCAGCAGCACCGATCCCGCGCATATCAGGAGCGCCTTGAGAGGCCCAAGCGGGGTCGAGCCGGGCAGGCACACAAGGACGAACGCTGCCGTCCCGATCGCGAGCGCGTATGCGGCGAGTTCGAAGAACCGCGCGATGTCATAGAGGACTGCCGCGGAGCCGCTGCCTGGCTTCCGGTCGGGGAGCACCACCTGCGTCGCGGACGCCTTGCCCACCGAGAAGGCGAACGCCCCGGAAATGGGATGGCTGTCGGCAGAGACCGCCTTCCACGAGACCGTGTATGTCCCCTCCCCGAGCCCTGCCCGCAACCGCACCCGAGCAGTGTCATCGGCGCCTCGGACACGCTCGACCGGACCGGTGTCCACACGCCGACCGTCCGGGGCGAACACACGGACCGCCCCCTCTCCCAAGGCCATCCCCTCGCTGAAGTCGATCGTCACCTCTGCCGGCGCCGCGCCCACGACCGCCCCTCCTGCCGGAGAAGTGCTGGACACCTTGGCGTGCGCTGAGGCCGTGCCGGCACCAGCGAGCAGCAGCATCAGCACGAACCCTGAACACAGGAGAGATACGAGGACCGCGCGGCGCCGAGTCTCGTACCGTCGAAAAGGACAGGTGGCGCGGTGCGCTACTCCCGATGTGATCACGCGCGGTAGTACGGCTCACGGAACGGTGTTGCTCAACCGATGTCCCTGGACCCGGAGCAGTCACATGATCGGCCGGACAAGTCCTAGCAGCTACCGTCGTCCGGGACCGGCATCATCTGAATCGCCGGGCCGGCAGCAACGCACGCGGCAACGACACCGCGACCGCCACCTGCTGCTGATCACCCGGAACGGGGCCGTCGGACGCGACGGCCCCCGACTTCGTACCTGAGCCGGCCGTAAAGGGATCCTGGCCTGGGATTTCGTGGCAGACGGTGGGCTGGACCGCGTCCGTCCGAGGGAACCGACCTCGAACAGGGCACGCCGTGGTGATCGTGGGCCCGCCGACGGGCCATCGTGGTGCGGCAAACCGATGGCGCTACGGATGGGGAACGCGGATGTCAGAATCTACCCGGGCCATGAGCCGGCGCAGTCTGCTCATCGCCGGCGGGGCGTTGGCGACCACCGTCGCTGCCACGGGCGAGTCCACCGCTCTGGCCAGGGGGGAAGCGGTGCCGCGGGGCTCGGGGAGCGGCGATGACGCCCGCCGGGCAAGGATCGACGTCCACCACCATTTCACCGCTCCGGCATGGGTGGACTGGGCGGAGCGTGAGGGCCTGGTGCGACGGCAGGAGCTGCTGTGGTGGGCGCGTTGGGATCTGGACTCCACCCTGGCGCTGATGGACCGGGCAGGAATCGCGACCGCGGTCCTCAACCCGACCATGCAGGACCGGTACCGCACCGCGGCGCAGGCAAGGGAAGGTCTCACCGTCGTCTTCGAGGCGATGGCCGACCTGGTGGCCCAGCACCCGGGCCGTTTCGCCGTCCTCGCTCCTGCTGTCCTGGACCATCCCGAAGTGACCACGTGGGCTCTCCGCCGCGCCTTCGACGAGCTCGGTGCCGTCGGAGCCAGCGTGAAAGCCAACTACAACGGTGTCTACCTCGGTGATCCCTCGTACGACCGCTTCCTCGCCGAACTCGACGAGCGCGCCGCGGTCCTCTTCACGCATCCGCTCGACCTCCCGGGCGGAACACCCGGCGTGCCCACCGTCCCCGGAATTCCGAACTTCATGTGCGATTTCCTGCTGGACACCACGCGTGCTGCTGTGAACCTGATCCGTACCAGGACACTCGACCGCTACCCGCACCTGTCAGTCATCCTGCCGCACGCCGGAGGATTCCTCCCTCAGATCGCCACCCGCATGGAGGCCTTCGGCGGCTTCTGCACTCCACCCCTCGATGCTGCCCGTGTACGGGACTACCTCCACCGCTTCTACTACGACACGGCGGGCCCGTCGGCCCCCTCGGGCACTCTGGTGGCCACCGCCGGCGCCGACCGGATCCTCTTCGGCACCGACTGGCCGGCCGCCTCCGCAGACATCATCACCGACTTCACGGTGCCGGCCATCGAGACCGACCCCGTCTTCACCGACCGCCAACGACGCGGCATCAACCGTGACAACGCGCTCCGCCTGTTGCCCGCGCTGAGGCGCCCCTAAGGGCTGTCGCGCTGCTCCACCAAGGATTACGGGACAGCCCTTGAAGCGTGTTGCAGAAGGCCGGCCGTGGTGCCTGCCGCTGGCGGACCGCGTGCTGCTGGTGGCTGTCACTAACGCACCAACCTCACCATGCGGCAGCTCGCGCCGTTGTTCGGTGTCTCGCCGGCGACGGTCTGCCGGGTCATCCAGCGACTGCGGCCGCTGCTCGCGAACGAGCCGACCTCTCGTCCCGACGACGCCGTCGAGCGGCTGTGGATCGTGGACGGCACCTGATCCCGGTGCGCGACCGCACGGTCGGAAGCGCAGGGGTGCACCCAGGGCCCCGGATAAGGATGGCGAGCTCAAGCGGTCAGCGCATCACTGCTGTTCAGGAGGTCAGCGTAGACCTCTGCCGGAGTGCGGTAGCCGTGCGTCTTGCGCGGACGATGGTTAAGCTCGTGGGCGATGGCGTCCAGCTCGGCCTGGCTGAACGTGCGGAGGTCAGCCCCCTTGGGGAGGTACTGCCGTAGCAGTCGGTTGGTGTTCTCGTTGGTGCCGCGCTGCCACGGGCTCCGCGGCTTGCAGAGATAGATCGGCATACACGTTTTGGCGGTGATGGCCTGGTGCTCGGCCATCTCTCGGCCCCGGTCCCAGGTGAGGGTCCGCCGTAGCTGGCGCGGGATGCCGAGGAGGCTTCGGGTGAGGTGCGGGGCGACCTGCTCGGCCTTGATGCCGTCCGGCAACGCGACTATGGCGGTGTAGCGGCTGGTGCGCTCGACCAGCGTCGCCACGGCCGAGGGCCGGGTGCCCATCACGAGGTCGCCCTCCCAGTGGCCGGGAACCTTTCGGTCTTCGACCTCGGCGGGGCGGGCGCTGATGGACACCATGCCGCGGATGACGCCCCGCCCGGTGGGCCTTCGGGCGATCTTTGGCCGGCGCATGGGCCGTGCGGACCGCAGCCGTTGGGTGAGGCTGCGGTCGATCGCCTGGCGGCGGTGTGGGTCGTAGAGCGAGAGGTAGATCGCCTCGTGCGAGACCTGCAGGGAGACGTCGCCGGGGAACTGGCGTCGCAGCCAGCCCGCGACCTGTTCGGGCGACCAACACAGTGCCAGCTTGGTCTCACCAGCGCCCGCAGAGCGGGCTGTTGGGCGAGCTTGGCCTGCTTGGGCCGACGCCCACGCGCGTAGGCGGCCGCGTCTGCGGACGCGGCACGGTAGCGGTCCCGGCCACCGTTGCGGGCGATCTCGCGGGAGACAGTCGACGCGGATCTGCCCAGTCGCCGGGCCAACTGCCGGGCCGACTCACCGGCCGCGATACCGCGCGATATCTCCTCGCGCTCGTCGCCGGTCAGATGCCGCTTCGACCGCTGCTGCGGGGCCTGGCGGACGCCGCCGCTCTGGTACAGAAACCGGCGGACATGGTGCATCGGCGCCCCAAGCGCCCGCCCCATCAGGCTGAACGACTGCCCCTCTCGCCAGCGTCTCCAGATCTCATCCTGCTGAGCTGGCGAAAACCCGTAGTCACGCACCTGTGCCTCCACGACCACATGATCATCCGTGGGTGGTGCGTTGATCACTTGAGGGTGCCATCGTTTGACGACAGGCAGCCGATGGGTCCGGGTGATGTAGTCGGGACAGACTGCTGTCTGCCATCGGTGAACACCACCCCGAGCGGGCGCAACGGTCATTACCGTCCAGTCGCATGACGACGATCACAACCCGTACGGTCGAATACCCGGCCGACAACCTGACGATGATCGGATACCTCGCGCTCCCGGCCGGTGCCGAGCGCCGGCCCGCAGTCCTGATCGGACCCGAGGGGATGGGGCTCAGCGATGTCGAGCGCCGACGGGCCGAGGCTCTGGCCGAGCTGGGGTACGTGGCGCTGGCCTTCGATCTCCACGGCGGACGCTATCTGAGCGACCCAGAGGAAATGCTGGCCCGTTGCCTGCCGCTGCTCGCCGATCCCGACCGCATGCGGGGCATCGGCCATGCGGCGCTCCACGTGTTGCGCACCGAACCGCGGACCGACCCCGACCGGATCGCCGCCATCGGCTACGGCACCGGGGGCGCCATCGGGCTGGAACTCGGGCGTGACGGCGTCAACCTGCGCGCGATCGGGACAGTCAACGCAACCACCACGGGCCGACCGGGCGAGGCGGCACGCATTCGCTGCCCGGTGTGGGCCGGGGTCGGTTCGGAAGACCCGATCATGCCGCCCGCGCAACGGGACGCGTTCACTGCCGAGATGCAGGCCGCGGGCGTCGACTGGCACCTCACGGTCTACGGCGGCGCCTTGCACGCCTTCCACCACCCGACCGTCGACCACCCCACGGTCCCCGGCGTCGGCTACCACCCACGGCACGCGCAGCGAGCCTGGCGCGACGTCGTCGACCTGCTCGCCGAGTGCCTGCCCGTGACGGAGGATCTGGGGGCATGACCCAGGTAAGCGTGCTGACGCCGGGCCTGGTCGGCGTCAGGCACTGACAGTCCCCTCTCCTCAAGGGATCGCCCGCCGTACGCGTGGCCCGCTGTTCCTCACCGACCGCAAGGCCTCGGCCGGAATGCTGCTGGCCCACTCCCGCCACGCCTCCGTCCGTTCCCTGGAGCGGTACGCCCGCACCGGCGTCGACGCGGTCGCCCGGCATGTCGCCGAGCGCGACCCTGCCGCCTCGCGGCGGCCGCCGCGGGTCCCCGCCGCTGGTGGATCTGGCGGGCGGCCATCCCGACCCCGCGTTCATGCCGGAACTGCGGCCGCCCGCCGTGGTGTCACCGGTGTACGGATCGCACGGCGCGGCGGCACGGTTGCCGGCCCGCCCGCCGTCGCAGGTGAGTCCGAGCGCATCAGGGCTTCAAGATCATCTCGTTGCCCCTTTGGCGCGCATCTCGGTCACACCCCAGGACGGCTCGCCCTGAGTGGGCACGGAACTCGAGGGCCGACCCTCGCGGAGCACAGCATCCGACCCGCGGGTTCCCACTGAAGAGCCTTCAACTTCCCTGAACCCACGGGGCTCGACGGGCGTGAGTAGTTGCGGTACAGAAAGAGCCGCTGAGATTGATCATGGTTCTGGTGTCGGCGTGAGCTGGTCGTACGGCCGCCGGATGCGAGCGCCGATGCGTCCGCGCCAACACCTGTCGTGCGGTTATCCGTACGGCGGCACCGGGCTTCCCGGCGTGGGCGCCGGTCGAGTCCTGCTGACAGCAGGCACACGCCATTCGCCCCGCCGGCCAGCCGCCACGGCGCCAGTTCACTCGCAACGGAACGGAACTACATCTTCTGACAAGCGACTTTGGCGCCGTGGTAGGGGAAGGTGACAGTGTCGCCCTTCCACCCAATGCTCCACGGGGAAAGCTCTTCACTGCCGTCTTCGCCGAACTCCATGCCCATGAGCTCGTCCACCTCGCCGGGCACGCCGTTCACCTGGTAGGGGCCGTCATCGCCCTTGACCTCAAGCTTGCCGCCGGACAGCGTCCACGTCCCGGAGCTGCCCTCGCCTCCGCCCTGGCTCACCTGGTACGTCCCGTCCCCGACAGTCACAGTCCCGGAGAACGCCAGACTCCCCTGGGAGATCGTGCAGTCCCAGGTGCCCTTCGCCGCCTCCTCCAGGGACTTCCCCCCGGCACAGGCCACCACTGCGAGCGCCACCGGCACTCCCACCGCTCCGACGGCCGTCCGCTTCGCCCAGCGCCTCATCGCCATTACCCTGCTCCCCCGTGTCATACGTTCCGCGTCTGCGGGCGAGCAGAACACTACCCAAAGTTGATCAAGAATCGCCAAGCCGGCCTTGATGACCGATGAGACGAACAGGGCTGTCGTCAGACGTAGGTGAGCCCGGTCAAGGTCCATTGAGACGGGACAATCAGCCCGTGCTCGAGGGGACCGCCGGACCGCGCGGGTTATCTGGCCAGACTGACCACGAGCGATGCTGCGCGGAGAGGGCCAGGCAGACAAGCCGCCATGACCTTGCGCGATCCTGACGATGACCTGTCCGACTGGGTGCCTGCGCACGATCCGGGCGCTGCTCCCGACGTGTCCCAGCTGGACGACGCCGACCCGCTCGTGGCGGAGTGGTTGGGGTTCAGCCGAGATACGCGTCCATGGGGCAACCAGTGGATCTTGACTTAACCGGGTCAGCGCACTCACAGGCCGACCAGCACCGTCCTCAGCGCCAACCGCAGTACCGATGTCCCCCAAGGCCGGTCCTCGAAGTACCCCGCCACGACGGCACTGTTCATTTCTTTCGCTCGATCTGACGTCCGAGTCGGGTTCGCGCCATCTCCTAAGAGGTCATCTCAATTGGTGACTGGCAACGTTGATAGTCGCTGGTAGATGCGTTTCGATCCTTGTTGAATGCCCTAGTGAGTGACTACTGGACACCAGCCCATCACGCGGTCGAGCATGAGGATGCGGAAGCCCTGGCCCGCCTGCTCGCTAACGGTTCTGACCCCGATGAGGTCTTCAGCAACATGACGCTGCTGACGCACGCGATCGATACCGAGGGGGACAGCACCCTGCAGAGTGGCCGGCCGTTGAGTGTGCACACCACTGCCGTGTTGCTGGCCTTCGGCGCGGATCCGGAACTCGCAGATCCAGACGGTCGCACCCCCCTGGACATGGCCACTTACTATGACCATGACCTGGCGGTTCAGCTCCTGCGCACCCACATCAGCAGGCGAGTCGGCGATAGCAGATGAGGGTGCAGGCGATGCTGGTGAAGGCGAGGAAGTGGTCAGCTTTGCGTTCGTAGCGTCGGTGGAGGCGTCGGCAGCCGGCGAACCAGGCCATGGTGCGTTCGATGGTCCAGCGGTGACGGCCCAGCCGCTGCGAGGACTCGACACCCTTGCGGGCGATGCGGTGGGTGATGCCGCGTTCGCGTAACCATCTCCGCAGGTGGGCGTAGTCGTATCCCTTGTCGCCGTGGAGCTTGCCTGGCTTGCGCCGCCTGCGTCCGCGGCGGGACCGGATCGGCGGTATGCCCTTCACCAGCGGGATCAGGGCCTGACTGTCGTGCAGGTTCGCCGCCGAGATCCCGACAGAGATGGGCAGACCGGTCCGCTCGGTGATCAGATGGATCTTCGAGCCGTACTTGCCCCGGTCCACAGGATTCGGACCTGTCAGGTCCCCCTTTTCAAGGCCCTCATGTTCACCGAGTCGATCGCACAGCGGGACCAGTCCAGCTCGCCTCGGGACCCGAGTTCGTCGAGGACCAGGCGGTAGAGCTTGGCCCACACCCTGGCCTTCGTCCACTCGGCGAAACGCCGGTGGGCCGTCGCTCCCGATGGTACGAACGACGCGAACGGCAGCTGCTGCCACGGGCAGCCCGACGTGGCCACGAACACAATCGCCGCCAGCACTTCCCGGTCACCGTGCCGCCGCCGGCCACCACCCTGGGGACGCGAGGGAGCCTCCGGCACCACCCGCTGGAACAGCTCCCACAACTCGTCCGGCACCAGCCGTTCAACGATCCCGACCACTGCCCGCAGCCTACCGGCTCAACCAAATGAGATGACCTCTAAGCCGTCGTCGGCCTCGCGGGACTGCCTGGGGATCCTGGCCGGCCTGGTGGTGCCGGACAAACCGGTGTGGCTGCCCGTCGTGGAGCAGCCGGAGCTGAAGAAGACGGTGGCGAGGCAGGATCGGGCCGCGCTGTACCGGGGCCTGGCGGACATGGCGTCGTCGGGTCCGCTGGAGCGGGACGGCATCGGCATGTCGGGGGCGGAGCGGGCCCGGCTGCTGGCGATAGTGGGCATCGTCCTGGATTCGGGGTGCCGGTCCGGGGAACTGGCCGCGCTGCGCCTGGTCGATGTTGATGCGGATCTCGAAATTTCCCCAGGGCCGCTCTTCGTTCCCCAGTCGGTTGCTGTCGGCAACGGGGGCGTTTCGCCCGTTCGTGCAGTGTGCGGAACGTGCCAGCCAGTCGAGGGCCACTCCACGCGCCGTCCAGAGAAGGTCCTTGGTCCAGCGGTCGAAATCGCTGTGCGATTCGTGACCTGGAGCGCCTAGAGTCTGCGCGGTCAAGGGGAGGGAACCCGCAGGTGGGAAACGTAAGAGTGCTGGCCGCCACATCCGCGGCCGCAATGGCTGTGCTCATGATGGCGGGGTGCGCACCGAAGGCGCAGTCCATGGATGACAGAGGCGCTGGCACACCTGCGCCAGCGGCCTACACGGGGGTCGAGGAGCTGCCGGAAAAACTGGCTGCGGACGGCACGACGATTGTGGTGGGCGACCCGGCCGCGGCAACCACGGTGCGGCTGTATGAGGACCCACGCTGTCCGGTCGTCGAGGAGTTTGAGGCGACCGGCGCCCCGGCGCTACGGGAGATGACGCTGCGCCGCGAGGCCAACACCGAGTACACCCTCGCGTCCTTCAGGGACGACCGCGTGGGCGGCGACGGATCGAAGAGGGCGGTCAACGCCCTTCGCGCGGCACTGGACGCGGGCAAGTTCACCGAGTACCACGCCGTGATGTTCGAGAACATGGCCGAGAACGAACTCGCGGGCGGATACACCACGGCCTCCCTCCTGGAACTCGCCGACCAGGTCGAGGGGCTGCGGAGCGAGACGTTCGACTCCGCCGTGGCGACGATGAAGTACAAGGACTTCGTCACCGTTTCGCAGAGGACATACGAGGCAGCCGGTGGCGATGACCCCCGCGGCCCCGGCACCCCCACGGTCGCCATCAACGGCACTGAGGTCAAGGGTGACCAGTACGGCTGGCTCTTCGAGAAGGAGTCGTTCGCCCTGCTCCTGAACTCGGCACGCAACTAGCCACAGACCATGATCAGCCCAGA
>NZ_JBHJTL010000118.1:0-23135 GCF_042264065.1 Streptomyces sp. NPDC056222
TCGATCGAGGTCGGCAAGATGGCCGACATCGTGCTCTGGCGCCCCGAGTACTTCGGCGCCAAACCGCAGATGGTCATCAAGAACGGCTTCCCCGCGTGGGGGGTCGTGGGCGATCCGAACGCGGCCACCGACACCTGCGAACCGCTCGTCCTCGGACCGCTGTTCGGAGCCCATGGAGCGACCCCGGCCGACATCTCGGTCGCCTTCGTCGCCCAAGCGGCCGTGGACCTCGGCTCCGACGCGATGCCGACCCGCCGCCGCCGGGTCGCCGTCCGCGGCACCCGCGGCATCGGCCCCGGAAACCTGCTTCTGAACTCCCGTATCGGCCAGGTGGGGGTGGACGGCCGGACCGGACTCGTATCGCTGGACGGCGAACCGATCCGCTCCGAGCCGGCCGACTCCATCTCCCTGAACCGTCTCTACTTCCTCTGAGGACTGCTCCCATGACCTTCCGAATGCCGCCCGAGTGGGCCCCCCACGAGCGCACGTGGATGGCCTGGCCCGGCCCGAACCCCACCTTCACCAACGACGAGGAGCTGACCGAGGCCCGTAGGGCCTGGGCGTCCGTGGCCCGCGCCGTACGCCGCTTCGAGCCGGTGACCATGGTGGTCGGACCCGGCCAACTGGACTTCGCGCGCGAGCTGCTCGGCGACGCGGTCGACGTGGTCGAGCGCGAGCTGGACGACGCCTGGATGCGGGACATCGGCCCGACGTTCGTCACCGACGGCTCCGAGCTCGCGGCCGTGGACTGGGTGTTCAACGGCTGGGGCGCGCAGGACTGGGCCCGCTGGGAGCACGACTCCAAGATCGCCCGCCATGTGGCCGACCTGATCGACGTGCCGGTGCTGAGCAGCCCGCTCGTGAACGAGGGCGGCGCGATCCATGTCGACGGTGAGGGAACGGTCCTGCTGACCGACACCGTCCAGCTCGGCTCCGGCCGCAACCCCGAGTGGACCCGGGCGGAGGTCGAGGCGGAGATCCACGCGAAGCTCGGCACGACGAAGGCGATCTGGCTCCCGCACGGCCTGTCCGGTGACTACGGCCTCTACGGCACCCAGGGCCATGTCGACATCGTCGCCGCCTTCGCCAAGCCCGGCGTCGTGGTCGTCCACAGCCAGCAGGACCCGGGCCACCCGGACCACGAGCGCTCCCGGATGTACGTCGACATCCTCAGCCGCCAGACGGACGCGAAGGGCCGGCAGCTGGAGGTCGTGGAGATCCCGGCGCCGACCGTCCTGAAGGACGAGGAGGGCGACTGGGTCGACTACTCGTACATCAACCACTACCTCTGCAACGGCGGCGTGGTGCTCTGCGGCTTCGACGACCCCAACGACGAGATCGCGGCGGGCATCTTCCGCCGGCTGTTCCCGGAGCGGATCGTCACGCTGGTCGACGCGCGGGCCATCTTCGCGGGCGGCGGCGGCATCCACTGCATCACGCAGCAGCAGCCGAAGGTCTGAAATCCCTTGGCGACGGCCGCAGGCGGCGTGACAGCCTGCGGCCATGCCGCTGATCTCCCACGAGGGCACCGACTACGCGCTCCAGATCCTGTACTCCGTACCGGATGACGCCTGGTACCTGGAACTCGACCACGTCGCCGACAACCGGACCGTGCTGATCGCCGTCGTGCCCGACGAGGACCCTGCGCGGGAGCCGACCGTATGCGTCGACCCCGTGTCGGGGCACCACCGGATCCCCTACGACGTCATGCGCTGGTTCATGGAGCACGTGGACGAGGAGATCCGCACCTCGCGGGGGTGGATGGGGCTGAGGCCCGAACTCGTCGAGATCATCCGCGGGCTGCGCGAGGAGTACCTCGGCGTGATCGACGACGAGCGGTTCGGGCCCGTGTTCGCGGAGCTGCGGGCGACCGTGCCCGCCGAGGACCTCCCCGCCGTCCTGGAGGCCGCCTTCGGTCGGAACGGCGACGGGAGCGTGAGGTAGAACAGACGAGTGACCCGCATCAACCCCGCCGGACCCCGGCGTCGCAACAACGCCGCCCCTCCCCGTGAGGAGCTGCTCGCCGCCGCCATGGACACCATCGCCGAGCGCGGACTCGACGGGCTGACCATGGCCGGGCTCGGGCGCGAGGTCGGGATGAGCAGCGGGCACCTGCTCTACTACTTCCGCACCAAGGACGAGCTGCTGCTGCAGACCCTGGAGTGGAGCGAGGGGCGGCTCGGCGCCGAGCGGAGCGCGCTGCTCTCCCGTCCCGGCAGCGCCCGCGAGCGGCTCGACGGCTACATCGACGTCTACGTCCCCGACGGCCCCCGCGACCCCCACTGGACCCTCTGGCTCGAGGTCTGGAACCGGTCCCAGAACGCCGACGACGACGCCCGTGCCCGCCAGGCCGCCATCGAGGGTGCCTGGCACCGGGATCTCGTCGCGCTGATCGCCGAGGGGGTCTCGCGCGGCGAGTTCCGGTCGGTCGACCCGGACCGGTACGCGGCCCGGATGCGGGCACTGCTCGACGGTTTCAGCGTCCATGTCGCGGTCGGCATCCCCGGCACCGGGCGGGATCAAGTTCTCGCGCACGTACGGGAATTCGTCGCCGAAACCTTGTTGCTGCGACCGTAACGCACGTAAGTACTCCTGATCGTTGCGTGCTACACCCTTGTTGCGTCGACTTGATCTCCGGCACGGTTCCGCTCCATGGGACGAGAGCACTGGAAGAAGATCTGGGTCGGCTCGGCCGGCAACATGGTCGAGTGGTTCGACTGGTTCGTGTACGCGAGTTTCGCGACGTATTTCGCGGGGGCGTTCTTCCCCGAGGGCAATGACACCGCCAAGCTCATGAACACCGCCGGCATCTTCGCCGTCGGCTTCTTCATGCGCCCCGTCGGTGGCTGGCTGCTCGGCCGGGTCGGCGACCGCAAGGGCCGCAAGGCGGCGCTCACCCTCACCGTGACGCTGATGTCCGCCTCGGCCGTACTGATCGCCGTCGCGCCGACGTACTCCGTCGCGGGCTACGGCGGCGCCGCGGTCCTGCTGATCGCCCGGCTCCTCCAGGGCCTCTCGGTCGGCGGCGAGTACGCGGCCAGCGCGACCTATCTGACCGAGGCCTCCGCGCCGCAGCACCGCGGCTTCGCCTCCAGCTTCCAGTACGTGTCGATGACGGCCGGCCAGATCCTGGGCCTCGGCCTGCAGATCGTCCTCCAGCGCACGATGTCCACCGAGGCGCTGCACAGCTGGGGCTGGCGCATTCCGTTCATCATCGGCGCGCTGGGCGCGGCGGTCGTCTTCTATCTGCGGCGCAACATGCTGGAGACGGAGGTGTACGAGGAGACGGCGGACGACGGTGTGGCGGGCGGCGAGAAGGGCACGCTCAAGGCGCTGTGGGCGCACAGGCGTGAGGCGTTCCTCGTCATCGCCCTCACCATGGGCGGCACGGTGGCCTACTACACGTACACCACCTATCTGACGAAGTACCTCTCCAACTCCGCGGGGCTGCCCAAGCAGACGGCGACCCTGGTCTCGTTCTGCGCGCTGATCGTCTTCGCCTGCCTGCAGCCGCTCGCGGGCCGACTGTCGGACAGGATCGGCCGCCGCCCGCTCCTCATCACCTTCGCGGTCGGTTCCACCTTCCTGACCGTGCCGATCATGACGATGCTCCAGAAGGCGGGCTCCTTCTGGCCGGCACTCGGCCTCTCCCTCCTCGCGCTGGTCGTCATCACCGGCTACACGTCGATCAACGCGTGCGTGAAGGCGGAACTCTTCCCGACCGGCATCCGGGCGCTCGGCGTCGCCCTGCCGTACGCCATCGCCAACGCGCTCTTCGGCGGGACGGCGGAATACGTGGCGCTGTGGTTCAAGGACGCGGGGATGGAGTCCGGCTTCTACTGGTACGTGGCGGGCTGCGCGGCCGTCTCGCTGATCGTCTACCTGACGATGCGCGAGACCCGGGACATCGACCTGGGGAGGGTGGGCAGGACGGCCGAGGCCCCGGCGCGGACAGCGACGGACGCCGCGCCCGCGTCCACGCACTGACCGACCCGGCCCCGACGGGCCCCGCCCGTCGGGGCTGCCCGCATCCTGAGACCCGCATCCCGCGGGGCGCAGGGGTGTGGCAGACTGCGGACGTGCTCGCTACCACGATGATTATGGGCAGCAGCGCGCCGGTCCGCAGTGACCGCTGAACCGCGACTCGACCCCCGCGGCAGTGGACACCGTGCCCCAGACCCGCGCGCAGACCTCTCGCACCCGCGAGAGGTTTTTTCGTTTTCCGGCCCCACCATCGTCGGAAACGGACAGCGCGTGAGAATGGGGGCAAGTGGATCCAGACCTTCCGGAGCCACATCCGACAGGAGCCATCACAGCCATGACCACGGAGACCGACGAGAGCCCGCGTCTCGACGACAGCTTCCATGTCTTCGACACGACGCTGCGCGACGGAGCGCAGCGTGAAGGAATCAACCTCACCGTCGCTGACAAGCTGACCATCGCGCGGCACCTCGACGAGTTCGGAGTGGGGTTCATCGAGGGCGGCTGGCCCGGTGCCAACCCGCGTGACACGGAGTTCTTCGCCCGTGCGCGGCAGGAGATCGTCTTCAAGAACGCGCAGCTCGTCGCGTTCGGCGCGACCCGCAGGGCGGGCGGCAACGCGGCCGAGGACCCGCAGGTCAAGGCACTGCTCGACTCCGGTGCCCCCGTCATCACGCTGGTCGCCAAGTCCCACGACCGGCACGTGGAACTCGCGCTGCGCACCACCCTGGACGAGAACCTGGAGATGGTCCGTGACACCGTCTCCTTCCTGCGCTCCCAGGGCCGCCGCGTCTTCGTCGACTGCGAGCACTTCTTCGACGGCTACAAGGCCAACCCGCAGTACGCCAAGGCCGTCGTCAGCGCCGCGCACGAAGCCGGCGCCGATGTCGTGATCCTCTGCGACACCAACGGCGGAATGCTCCCCGCCCAGGTCCAGGCCGTCGTCGCCACCGTCATCGCCGACACCGGCGCCCGGCTCGGCATCCACGCGCAGGACGACACCGGCTGCGCCGTCGCCAACACCCTCGCCGCCGTCGACGCGGGCGCCACGCACGTCCAGTGCACCGCCAACGGCTACGGCGAGCGGGTCGGCAACGCCAACCTCTTCCCCGTGGTCGCGGCCCTGGAGCTGAAGTACGACAAGCGGGTGCTGCCCCAGGGCGCGCTCGCCGAGATGACCCGGATCTCGCACGCGATCGCCGAGGTCGTCAACCTGACGCCCTCGACCCACCAGCCGTACGTGGGCGTCTCCGCCTTCGCGCACAAGGCCGGGCTGCACGCCTCCGCGATCAAGGTCGACCCCGACCTCTACCAGCACATCGACCCCGAGCTCGTCGGCAACACCATGCGGATGCTCGTCTCCGACATGGCCGGCCGTGCCTCCATCGAGCTGAAGGGCAAGGAGCTCGGTGTCGACCTCGGCGGCGACCGCGCGCTGGTCGCCCGCGTCGTCGAGCGGGTCAAGGAGCGCGAGCTCTCCGGTTACACCTACGAGGCCGCCGACGCCTCCTTCGAGCTGTTGCTCCGGGAGGAGGTGGAGGGCCGGCCGCGCCGGTACTTCCGTACGGAGTCCTGGCGGGCCATCGTCGAGGACCGGCCCGACGGCACCCACGCCAACGAGGCGACCGTGAAGCTCTGGGCCAAGGGTGAGCGCATCGTCGCCACCGCCGAGGGCAACGGTCCCGTCAACGCCCTCGACCGGGCGATGCGGGTGGCCCTGGAGCGGATCTACCCGCAGCTCGCCAAGTTCGAGCTGGTCGACTACAAGGTCCGCATCCTGGAGGGCCGCCACGGCACGGAGTCCACGACCCGCGTCCTGATCACCACCAGCGACGGCAACGCCGAATGGTCGACCGTCGGCGTCGGCGAGAACGTGATCGCCGCGTCCTGGCAGGCGCTGGAGGACGCGTTCACCTACGGACTGCTGCGTCTGGGCATCGACCCCGCGGAGTAGGCCATTACCTTTCGTCCTCGATGTCTCGCAAACGCCCATTAGGGGTACTTTCGATGGTATGAGGACCAGGCCGTTCCACCTCCTGTCGGCCCTCGCCGGGCTGGCAATGCTGCTGCTCCTGGTCCTGGCCCCCTCAGCGGGGGCCGGGATCACCGGGATTCCGGACGCCGGTGCGGCTCTGAAGCAGGGCCCGGTGTATGTCGATCCGGGCGCCGCGGACCAGCTCTCGACGGCCGAGGCGGATGCCCTCGCCCAGAAGATCGAGGACGCCGACAAGCCGCTGTTCGTCGCCGTGCTGCCCGCGTCCAGCGAGTATCCGCCCGAGAACCTGCTGCGCAATCTGCGCACCCAGACCGGGGTGACGGGCCTGTACGCGGTCCGGCTCGGTGACGGGTTCGACGCCGCCGCCGACCGCTCGGTGATGTCCGCGCAGGCCGTGGACAACCTGGTCACCTCCGTACGACAGCCCGGGGTGGACGCCGCCACCGAGCTGAACAACTTCGTCGACCAGGCGCTGCCGACGATGAACGGCACCGCTCCCTCCTCCTGGTCCTCGGCGAGCGCCGACGACGGCGTTCCCGTCGCCGGACTGATCACCCTCGGCGCGGTCGTGGTCGCCGGAGGCGCGGGCGCGTACACGGTCGTCCGCCGCAAGCGGCTCCGCAAGGAGGCCGAGGAGCGCGAGGCCCTGGAGAAGCTCCGGGTCGTCGTCGACGAGGACATCACCGCCTTCGGCGAGGAGCTCGAACGCCTCGACTTCCACCCGGCCGAGGCCGGTGCCGACGACGCCATGCGTGGCGACTACGAGCGGGCGCTTGACTCGTACGACAAGGCCAAATCGCTGATGGGCTCCGCCACCCGTCCGCACGACGTCAAGCCGGTGACCCAGCAGCTGGAGGACGGCCGCTACTCGCTCGCCGTCCTGGCCGCCCGGCGCGAGTCCAAGCCACTGCCCGAGCGCCGTCCCCCCTGCTTCTTCGACCCGCGCCACGGCCCGTCCCTCGAGGACCGGACCTGGACCCCGGCGGGCGGCGCCGCCCGCGAGGTCCCGGTCTGCGCCGCCGACGCCGCCCGCCTCGACGACGGGCAGGACCCCCTGGCCCGTACCGTCGACACCTACGACGGCCGCCGCCCGTACTGGGAGGCGGGACCGGCGTACGGCCCGTGGGCCGGCGGATACTTCGGCGGCGGAATGCTTCCCGGCCTCCTCGCCGGCACCCTGCTCGGCTCGATGCTCGCCACCCCGGCCTACGCCTCCGAGTACGGCGGCGGGGAGTTCGAGGGCGGCGACTTCTCCGGGGGCGACTTCAGCTCCGGCGACTTCGGGTCGAGCGACTTCGGCGGTGGCGGCGGCTTCGGCGACTTCGGAGGAGGCGGGGACTTCGGCGGCGGCGGGTTCTAGACGGCCCGATCGGTGAGATCCGGGCGACCGGCGCGATCCGCCCACCCGTGCGTCCACCTGGCCCGCGCGATTCGCCCGGCCGGTGTGGGCGGCCGACCCCAGGGGAGGACGGCCGCCCGGACCTCACGTCCCGATCTCGAACACGGGCGGCTGGAGACCGGCGAGGCATCCCGTGTCCGGCTCGGTCGGCGTGTTGAAGAACGAGCGGGTGATCGTCTGCGCGCACGGCGAGTCGGCGAAGACGACATGTGCCACGTAGGGGACCGTGACGGCGGTGGACCGGCTCAGCGTACGGGCGGCGTACGGCCCGCTGCTCGGCGCGGTCTGGGAGTCGAACCCGCCGGACAGGACGAGCGTCGGGATGTCGCTGTACGTCCGCTGCCGGATCGAGGGGTCCGCCGGGGGGACGTTCCAGGCGCGGCAGTCCGCGTGCATCCAGCTGAGAAGCGGAGCGTTGGCCAGCACCGAGCGGGGGAACGACGGGAACGCGCGCCGTCCGGCACGGATCACGTCGGCCTCGCTCTCGAACGGTGTCCACTCGCGGCAGAAGACGCCGAAGACGAGCCCGTGGGAGACCCTCCCGATGGCCTGTGGGCTGAGCTTTCCGCCCGCGTACTGCTCGGCGATCCGCTGCGGGTTGCCGTGGGCCAGTTCGTCGATGGAGCGGGGCACTCCGGCCGCGAGATGGCTGGCGAAGGTCAGCCAGTTCACCAGGAGGCCGCCGTCCAGCGTGATCTTCACCGGTTCCGGGTGGTCCGGGACCGTGACGGTGGTGGTGATCGGTCGGGCCTCGAGCTCGACCACGAGGCGCTCGAAGGTGGCCTTGAGGTTCGGATACCGGGTGTTGCAGGCGGGCTGCTCCGCGCATGTCTTGAAGATGCTGTCGAAGCCCTCTCGCGCGGCCTTCCAGGTCACGGCCCCGCCGGCCAGGGACGGCGGCAGGACGCCGTCGATGCCGACCGACCGGATGCCCTTGGGGTGCAGGCGCATGTACTGGAGGGCCAGGTCGGTGCCGTAGGAGATGCCGAACACGTTCCACTGCCTGATGCCCAGTGCCTTGCGCAGGCCGTCGTAGTCGGCGGAACTCTCGGTGCCGTTGTAGGCGCTGAGGTCGGCCCCGCGGCTCACCAGCTGGTCGCGGCACTTCCGCGTCTCCTCGACGTGCAGGCGTCCGGTGGACGGCGCACCGAAGACGAGATCGAGGTTGTTCGCGACGAACTCGTCGACGTTCCGGCAGGTGAGCTCCGGGTCGGCCGAGTAGGTCCCGCGCTGGGACATGAAGATCACGTCGCGGTCGCTGTTCAGACCGCCGGAGACCGCCATCGGGATCTCGGAGACCGCGTCGTCGCCGGGCCCGCCCGCGAGCCACACGATCGGGTCGGGTGCCGGTCTGCTGGTGACCGCCGGGATGATCGCGACCGCGAGGGTGATCTTCCGTCCCTTGCGGTGGGAGCGCTTCTCGGGGACGGTGAGCGTTCCGCAGCGGGCGCGCTCCAGATCGGGGATCGGGTCCGCCGTCCTGGGGCAGGGGCCGGGCTCGAAGCGGGCGTCGCCCGCCGTCCGGGCGACGGTGCCGAGCGGCGCTCCGTCGCCGGACTCGGCTCGGACGGGCATCGCGGCCAGGCCGATGACGAGGGCACCGACCGTGGCTCCGGCCAGCGTGGCCGGGAACCGGCGCGCCACGCGCCGGTGTCTGGGTGGGCTGAGGGACATCATGCGTTCTCCGGTTCAGGGGTGATGGTGAACGGACCCGGTGCGAGTCCCGCCACGCACCCGGTGTCGGGCGAGGTCGGACGCGCGAGGAAGGAAGCCAGGACGCTCTGCGCACAGGGCGACTGGGGGACCACGAAGTGGCCGATCCCGGGAATCACCACGGCGGTCGAGCGGGGCAGCGTGCGGCCGGCGAACGGCCCCCAGCTCGCGCCCGTCTTCGCGTCGAACGATCCGGAGATGATCAGCGTCGGCACCTTGCTGAAGGTGGTCACCCGCTGGATCGGGGTGCGGTCGGGGACGTTCCAGACGCGACACAGGTCGTACTCGAAGGGCAGCTGCGGCGCATGGGCCAGGACCGTGTCCGGCCACCCGGGGAACGCCCGGCGTCCCGCCTCCAGGACGTCGGACTTCGTGAAGCCCGGAGCCCACTCGGCACACACCACCGAATGCGTCAGACCGTAGGCCTGGGGGACGGCGGGCAGCGCCGCGCCGGCGGCCTGTGCCTGCGCCAGGCGTTCCGGATTGCCGCGGGCGAGTTCGTCGAGCGCCGCGGGGACCACGGCGGCCGGCAGGGCGCCGCCGTTGGTGACCAGCAGGTTCACCAGCGCGCCCCCGTCGAGAACGACCTTCACCGGGCTGCCGCCCCCGGGCGGCTCCACCGTCAGCGTCAGGGGGTTCGCCTCGAGGCGCCGGACCTGCTCCGTGAGCGTGCGGGAGAGATTCGGGTAGCGGCTCTTGCAGCTCGGCTGGGCCTCGCACGCCGCGAAGATCGTGTTGATCCCCTCCTGGGCGCTGTCCCAGGCCCACGGCAGGCTCACGATCTGTGGCGGCACGACCGAGTCGATGGTCACCGAGCGGATCCCGTCGGGGTGCTGACGCAGGTAGGTGAGGGCCAGGTCGGTGCCGTAGGAGTAGCCGTAGACGTTCCACTGCTTGATGCCGAGCGCCTTGCGCAAATCGGCGAAGTCGGCGGCGTTCTCGGTGGTGTTGTAGCTGCTCAGCCGGATTCCGTCGGCCGTCAGACGGTCCCGGCACTCCTTCGCCGCTCGTACCAGGAGCCGGCCGGTCGAGGGCGCGTCGTAGGGCAGCCCGACGGCGCTCGCGTTGAACCGGTCGATCTCCGGGCAGGCGAGGTACGGCTGTGAGTAGGGCCCGCCGCGCTGGGTCATGACGATCAGGTCGCGATCCCGGTTCACGCCGGAGTCGATCAGGAAGGGGATGGCCCCGATCGCGTCGCCGCCGGGACCTCCCTCCATGAACACCACCGGGTCCCGGGCCGGTTTCGTCGACGTGGCCGGAATGATGGCGACGGCCAGCTTGATGGTCCGTCCACCGCGGTGTCGACGGTTCTCGGGCACCTCCAGGACCCCGCACCGTCCGGTGATCTGTTCGGGCGCCTCCGGGCAGGGACCGGGCACGAAGCGCGCAGGCCCTCCCGGACGGGGCCCGTCGAAGGGGGGCGGCGCGGCATTGCTCGGTGTCTGACCGAACGCGCCCAGGAATGCCAACCCGGCCGCGACGAGCGCGACCCGGGCGGGCGACCGGCGGGCGCGTCGCGGTGGGTAGCGGTGCTGCGTCCGCCTTCGTACCGACCTGTCGCTCCCGCGGGCGAGCGGCAGGCGGCCTGTTCCGGTGCCCTGCTCCGTCATGAGATCCCGTCTCTCTGACGTCCCCACCCGCCCCGACCGGGGCGACGTCGCGTGGCTCAGCCTGCCGCCGCATGATCGGGGCGGGCACTGCGTACGTCAGCCTGAGCGTGCGGGAAGTGGCCCACCACTCGTGGGCTCCACTTGGGGCGTCGACGTCACCCCGAGGGCGGTCACCACGGAGAGCGGGGCAGGAGCTACACCAGAGGCTTCACCGACATCAGCAGGTGCTGGTGGACTCCGTCCTCCCGGTCGGTGATCAGGGCGCGCTGGCCCGGTCCGAGCAGGTGGATACGGACGGATTCGGTGTCGAAGGAGCCGAGCGCGTCCAGGAGATACCCGGGGTTGAACGCGACCGTCATCGACTCCGCTCCCTCCAGCAGCGCCGGGAGCCGCTGGGAGGCCACGTCGTCCTCGTATCCGGCCTGGAGTTGGACGGTGCCGTCGGCGAAGGCGAGCTGGACCGGGCTGTCGCCCTCCGCGACCACCGCAACCCGCTTCACGGCCTCGAGCAGCGGAGCCCGGTCGGTCACGGCGACGGCGTGCTCGCCCAGGGAGAAGAGCTTGTCGTGGCGGGGGAGCCGGCCGTCGAGCAGCCGGGTCGTCGTCCGCGTCCCCTCGCTCTCGAAGCCGATCGAACCGCCGTCCAGGGCCAGACGGACCGGCCCCGCCGTCGTCAGGGAGCGGGCGATCTCGGTCAGCCGGCGCGCCGGCACGACCACGTCCGCGCCCTCGGCCTCCTCGGACACCGCGTCCGCGTCGCCCTCCGGCTTCCACTCCAGCGTGCGGACCGCGTAGCGGTAGCGGTCGGTCGCGGCCAGCGTCATCGTCGTACCGTCGAGGGCCAGCCTTATCCCCGTCAGGACCGGCAGCGAGTCGTCCCGGCCCGCCGCCACCGCCACCTGTCCGACGGCCACCGCGAACGCGTCGGCGTCCACCATGCCCCGGAACGCGGGCAGCCCCGGCTGGGCCGGATAGTCGTCCAACGGCAGCAGGGAGAGCCCGAAGCGGGCCTCCCCGCCGGTCACCGAGAGGCGCGCCCCTTCGACCACGCACTCCACGACACCCCGGGGCAGCACCTTGCAGATGTCGAGCAGCCGCCGCCCGAGGACCAGCGCCCGGCCCTCCAGCGCGGTATCCGCCTCGACCTCGATGCGCGCCGACGCCTCGTAGTCGAGACCGGAGACACGCAGCCGGCCGTCGCTCGCCTCCAGGAGCAGCCCGCCGAGCACCGGCACGGGCGACCTGGCGGGCAGGACGCGGGCAGCCCAGGCCACCGCGTCGGTCAACACGCTGCTGTCGATACGGAATTCCATGGAACCGACGCTAGCGGCGCCCACTGACAACGCCTCGGGAAGTTCTCGGTGCCGTTGATCGTTCTTCCCCGCGAACGTCTTCGTGACAAGCCAGGGGGAGAGCGTGATGAGTGACGTCCACGGCACCGTGGAGGCCGGATTCGAGTCCGTACGCGAGGAGTTCGGGCGCGTCGCCGCGAACGAGGCGAGGGACGGCGGCGCCCAGCTCGCCGTCTACCACCGGGGCCGGCAGGTCGTCGACCTGTGGGGCGGTGACGGGGTCGACGGAGACTCGCTCCTCGGCCTGTACTCGTCCTCCAAGGGGGCGATGGCGCTGATCGCCGCGCTCCTCGTGCAGGACGGCGTGCTCGAACTGGACCGCGAAGTCGCCTCCTGGTGGCCGGAGTTCGCCGCCGAGGGCAAGGGGCGGCTCACGTTCCGCCAGCTTCTGGCCCACCGTTCGGGCGTGATCGGGGCCGACGGCGGATTCAGTCTCGACGAACTCGCCGACGACCGGGTGGTCGCCGAGCGGCTCGCGGGCCGGCGACCCTTCTGGGAGCCGGACACCGGCCACGGCTACCACGCCCTCGTCATCGGCGCGCTGGTCGGTGAGGTGGTGCGCAGGGCCACCGGCCGCACGATCCAGGAGCACTTCGAGGAGCGGGTCCGGGCCCCGTACGCCCTGGACTACTACCTCGGACTACCCGAGGAGCTGGAGCCCCGCTTCCGCCCCGCGCTGCCCATGCGGCCCACCCCCGCGCAGCAGGCGCTGCTGGCCGCGAATCCGATCGCCCCGGACAGTCTCATGGCCGTCGCCTTCGGCTTCCACACCGACCCGCCGCTGGACCTGGTCGCGTACGCCAACTCCCGTACGGTACGGGTCAAGGCGCCGCTCTCCGGTGGCGGTATCGGCTCCGCGCGGGGCCTGGCGCGGATGTACGCGGCGATCGCGGGCGAGCTCGACGGGCGGCCCCCGCTCCTGAAGCCGGACACCCTCGCCGAGGTGGCCCGGATCCACTCCTCCGGCACCGATCTGGTGACGGGCGCCGAGAACGCCTTCGGGCTCGGCTTCGTCCCGATGGCCACCCGCCACCCCGTGCTGAGCCCCGTCGCGATCGGCCACAGCGGTGCCCCCGGCTCCCAGGCCTTCGCGGACCCGTCCACCGGTCTCGCGTACAGCTACACCCGCCGGCGCTTCGGCTTCATGTCCGGCCCCGGCGCCCCGGAGAACGACCGCCTGATTCCGGCGGTGGTGCGAGCGGCAGAAGCCGTCTGACCGGGAAGCCCACCGGAGACCCCGGGGAACGCCGAGCGCCCGCCCTCCGTCGTGACGGAGAGGCGGGCGCGCTCGTGGTGCGGGATGAGCCGGACGAGCTCTTCGGACGGCCGAAGGCTCAGGCGGCGTTCTTGATCGCGGAGATGTCGAAGTTCAGCTTCACCTTGTCGCTGACCACCACGCCGCCGGTCTCCAGGGCCGCGTTCCAGGTCAGGCCCCAGTCGGAGCGCAGGATCTCGGCCGAGCCCTCGAAGCCGATGCGCTCGTTGCCGTAGGGGTCCGTGGCCGTGCCGTTGAACTCCAGGTCGATGGAGAGCGCCTTCGTCACGTCCTTGATCGTGAGGTCTCCGGTCACGCGGTACTTGTCGCCGCCCAGCTGCGCGGCCTCCGTGGAGCGGAAGGTCATCAGCGGGAACTGCTCGGCGTCGAAGAAGTCGCCGCTGCGCAGGTGGCCGTCGCGGTCGCCGATGCCCGTGTCGACGGAGGCGATCTTGACATCGATGGAGGCGGTGGACGCGCCCGGGTTCGAGCCGTCCAGCTTCAGCGTGCCCTCGTGCTCGCCGAAGGTGCCGCGGACGTTGGTGACCATGGCGTGACGGACGGTGAAGCCGATGCTGCTGTGCGCCGGGTCGATCGTGTAGTCGCCGGTCAGCGCGGCCAGCGCCGGGTCGACGGGGAGGGTGGCGACGGCGGTGTCGACGGTGTCGTTCTTGCGGCTGAAGATGCCCATGACCTGCTCCTTGGGGACGGTGCGCGGATGTGGCGCGGAGGCTGGATTGCCTTTGTTGAAGCTTCAACGAGAACGACAGTAACCCTATTCCGTTCAACTTTCAACATCTCTGTGCGATGTTTCCTCCGGTTCGCCCGAAAGACGTCGAGGCCCTCTGGCGGACGCGCGTAGAACTGCGGCACCATCTCCCTGCTCCACCTGCACAGCCGTCCCAACCGACACGGTCACCAGCAGGAGGCAACCCCCGATGAAGCTCCGCTCCGTCCTCACCACGCTCGCTCTTGTCCTCGGCGCCCTCTTCGCCCCCGGCGTCGGCGTCCTGGGCGGCGCCACCGAAGCCCAGGCCGCCACCAAGATCAGCCACGCCACCGCGACCTCGATGTTCCGTAACTCCGGCATCACCTGGTCGTCGTCCGGCGGCTGCTCCAACCGCAACAACCCGACGTGCACCTCGTTCGAGCAGCTCAACCTCGCCACGGCGCAGGGTGCGCAGACCCTCAGGAGTGCCAGCGGCTGCGCGCTGAACATCACCGGCGGTACCGAGACGGGCCACGCCGGTGGCACGTACTCGCACTGGAACGGCTACAAGCTCGACTTCAGCAAGTACACCTGCGTCGGCAACTACATCAAGAACACCTTCACGTACATCGGGGTGCGCGGGGACGGCGCTCCGCAGTGGAAGTCCGGCGCCGGGAACATCTACGCCGACGAGGGCAACCACTGGGACGTGACCTTCTACAACTGCGGCGGCTGCTGACCGCCGTTCCGGCGCCAAGAAGCCCCCTCCGGTGGTCACTTGGACTAACCGAAGGGGGTTCTTGGACTGCCGGGGCCGCCGGGGCACGATCTCGTTGACGGTGCCCGGCGGGCAGGGGCCAACTAGTGCGCATGTCCCTCCCCGAGTCCCGAAGAATCCGTGCGGTCTGCGCGCTCGCCGTCGCGTCGTCGGCCGTGTTCGCCCTGGCCGGGCCCGCTCTCGCCACGGCCCCCGCAGGCGCCGCCTCCGAGGCCCCGGCCGGCGCCGGCGCCGAGGCCGTCATCGGCTCCGACCAGCTCTCCGTCGCCGTCGCCGAGGACTTCCCGCGCGTCCTCTCGTACACCGACCGCGCCACCGGCGCCCGTCTGCTCGGCAGCACGGCCCCGGTCACCGAGATCGTCCTCAATGGCACGGCGTACGCGGTCCAGACCAAGGGCGCCCCCGCCCTGACCGCCACCAGCGCGGCGTACACCCTCACCTTCCCCGCCCTGACCGGTGTCGAGATCGACGCGACCCTGAGCGTCCGCGGCCGGGCCACCACGTTCAAGGTCACCGCCGTCCGCGACACCGAGAGCTTCCGGGTCGGCACCCTCGACATACCCGGCCACGACCTCGTCTCCGTCGGCTCGGCCGACGCCGGCGCGGAGACCGCCTTCACCCGGCTCGACCCCGACTCCACCCGTACCGCCGACGTCTTCGCCAAGGTCACCGACGCCACCGCAGCCGAGAGCGCGCCCGTCGGGGCGAGCTACGCACTCGTCAACACCGGCCGGCTCGCCGCCGCCGTCGAGTCCAACTCCAGCTACGACAAGCCCGCGGGACCCAGCGCCCGCGACGGCGCCCGCTTCTGGCACCAGGCCCGCAGGACGGCGACCGAGACCCGCGTCGGCGTCTGGTCCGGCCAGTGGACCTACCACGGCGCCGGAGCCCCGCGGCCCGAGAGCGGCGACAACCTCCCCTGGGCCAAGGTCGTCGTCACCCCCGACGCCAACGCCGACGGGAAGACCGACTGGCAGGACGGCGCCCTCGCCTTCCGCGCGATCGGAGTCAAGGCCCCGGGCAGCGGTCAGACCCCCGACCGGGTCATCGCCCACATCCCGTTCAACTTCGCCTCCCAGGCCACCCACCCCTTCTTGCGCACCCTCGACGACGTCAAACGGATCTCGCTCGCCACCGACGGACTCGGCCAGTTCGCCCTGCTCAAGGGGTACGGCTCCGAGGGCCACGACTCCGCGCACCCCGACTACGGCGGAAACTACAACAAGCGCGCCGGCGGCCTCGACGACCTCAACAAGCTGCTGAAGGAGGGGAAGAAGTGGGGCGCCGGCTTCGGCGTCCACGTCAACGCCACCGAGTCGTACCCCGAGGCGAAGAACTTCAGCGAGACCCTCGTGGACAGGACCAAGCCGGGCTGGAACTGGCTCAACCAGAGCTACTACATCGACCAGCGTCGGGACATCAACAGCGGTGACCTCGCCCGCCGCTTCCAGCAGCTGCGCGACGAGACCGACCCCAACCTGTCGATGCTCTACATCGACGTCTACTACACGCACGGCTGGATCGCCGACAAGACGATGCAGGCCGTGCAGGCCCAGGGGTGGAACGTCGCCACCGAGTGGTCCGAGAAGTTCGAGCGGGCCTCGCTCTGGTCCCACTGGGCCAACGACCTGAACTACGGCGGCGCCACCAACAAGGGTCTCAACTCCCAGATCATCCGCTTCATCCGCAACGGCGAGAAGGACATCTGGAACAACCACCCGGTCCTCGGCCAGACCGCCCTCGAGGACTTCGAGGGCTGGACCGGAGAGACCGACTGGAACCACTTCTACGCCAACATCTGGCAGAAGAACCTGCCCGCCAAGTACCTCCAGCAGCAGACGATCACCCGCTGGAACGGCAACGACATCACCTTCACGGGCGGTGTGCGCGGCACCGTCGAGGACGGCCGTCGCACCTTCTACGACAACGGACGCAAGGTCCTCGACGGCGAGAACTACCTCCTGCCGTGGGACGGCGGCAAGAAGCTGTACCACTACAACAAGGCGGGCGGCCGCACCACCTGGGCCGTCCCGGGCACCGGCTCGTACACCGTCCACAAACTCACCGACAACGGCCGTGTGAAGACCGGAACCGTGCGCCCCGTCGACGGGAGGATCACCCTCGACGCCGCCGCGGGACAGCCCTACGTCCTCTACCCGAGCCGCGCACCCGAGCCGCTCGACCCCCGCTGGGGCCAGGGAACCCCGGTCCAGGACCCCGGCTTCAACGACGCGAGGCTCTCCGCCTGGACCAGGACCGGAACCGTCGCCCGTGACACCGACACCCAGGGCCGCAACAGCGCCGAGCTGACCGGCTCGGCCACCGCGTCCGTACAGCAGAAGATCACCGGCCTCGTCCCCGGCAAGCGGTACACCGCCTCCGCCCTGATCGAGGTCGAGGCGGGCAGGACCCGACCCACCACGCTCTCCGCCGGCGGGGCGTCCGTCACCGTCGAACGCTCGGCCGTCCAGGACCGGGTCGCCGCCTCCGACTGGAACGGCACCCGCCTCCAGCGCGCCAAGGTTGCCTTCACCGCCCCCGGCAGCGGCTCCACCACGTTCCGCATCGAGGCCGCGGGCGGCAGCCCGGCGGCCGTCCGGATCGACGACGTCCGGATCGTCGCCAACAACTCCGCCACCAAGGCCGGCGCGCTCGTGCACGAGGACTTCGAGGCCGTCGACCAGGGCTGGGGCCCCTTCCTCAAGGGCGACTCCGGCGGCACGACCGACCCGCGCACCCACATCGCCCAGCTCCACGCCCCGTACACCCAGGCCGGCTGGAACGGGAAGCTCGTCGACGACGTCCTCGGTGGCGCCGAATCGCTGAAGTCCCACGACGAGAACAGCGGCCTGGTCTACCGGACCGCGCCCTGGACCGTCCCCATGAAGGACGGGCGCAGCTACCGCGTCGAGTACGACTACCAGTCGAGCCACGCGGGCGCCTACGAGTGGGTCACCGGCTACGACCGGACGAACGGGACCGCGGTGGAGACCCGTCGTACGCCCGTCGGACAGCAGAGGACCACCGGGCACTTCTCCGAGACCGTGACCGCCGGATGTGGTGACACCTGGACCGGACTGCGCAAGCGCGGCGACGCCCCCGACGGAGCCGACTTCGTCCTGGACTCCTTCACCGTCACCGACCTCGGGCCAGCGGCGGAGGAGGCGGCCTGCGGCACGCTCGCCCTCGCCGCCCCGGAGACCCTGGAACCGGGCCGCCCGAACCAGGTCACGGCCACCTTCGCCAACGACGAGACGAACGCCGTCGCCGGGGCCACGGCCGCCCTGGAACTCCCCGCGGGCTGGACCGCCGAGCCGGCCGGGCCCGTCTCCCTCGGGACGGTCGCGGCGGGCGCCCAGGCCACCGCCACCTGGCAGGTGACGCCCCCGGTCGACGCGAAGTACCAGACCTACCCGCTCGGTTCGGCGCTCACGTACACCGTCGGGGGAGAGGCGCGGAAGCTGAGCGCCGCCACCTCCGTCCGGACGCTGCCCCCGCCGCCCACCACGGACAGCTGGGCGAGCGACCTGGACTGGACGTCCGCGGCCAACGGCTGGGGACCGGTCGAGCGCGACCTGTCCAACGGCGAGACGGGCACCGGCGACGGCGGCCCGCTCAGGATCGGGGGAGTGGGGTACGCGAAGGGTCTGGGTGCCCATGCCCCGTCCACGATCCGCTACTACCTGGGCGGGAAGTGCACCTCCGTCACCGCCGAGGTCGGCGTGGACGACGTCCAGACGAGCCGTGGCTCGGTGCAGTTCAGCGTCCTCGCCGACGGCACGGAGAAGGTGAAGTCGCCGGTCCTGAAGGCCACTGACACCGCCTGGTCGCTCACCGCCGACGTCACCGGTGCCACCTACGTGGAGCTGGTGGCAGGCGACGGCGGCGACGGGAACGGCAACGACCACGCGGACTGGGGGAACGCCCGCTTCCACTGCGGAGGCTCCCGGTAGCAAGCGCTTGTCGTGCTCATTGATTGCGTCGGAGAACGGGTGCTAGACCGGTCGCCAACCGGTCTACACCACTTCCCTACGGGAGGCTTCCGTGCCCGTTCCCGCCTGGTCCCGCCGCACCTTCCTGACCGTCACCTCCGCCGCCGCGGCAGCGCTCGCCCTGCCCGGCCACGCTCGCGCCGCCGAGGGTGAGTTCGAGACCCTCCGGCAGCGCTGGCTCGACATCCAGCTCGGCGCCGGCTTCGATGCCGGCGCCGAGCCGTACGCGTCCCGCCTCGCCGAGACCGGCGAACTCGCCCGCACCTTCCGGGCCTCCATGGCCCCCACCGACAACTCCCTCTGGCCGGGCTACGCCTTCGACCCGCCCTCCGGCATCACCCAGAGCTACAGCCGCCTGTGGACCATGGCGCAGGCCTACCTCCAGCCCGGCACCGGGCTCACCGGCGACGCGACCCTGCTCGCCGACGTCCTCCGGGGCCTGGACCACCTCTCGGCGCGGATCTACAACCCGACGACCGTTCGCTACGGAAACTGGTGGGAGTGGCAGATCGGCAGCCCCCGCCTCCTCATGGACATCGTCGCCGCGCTCCACCCGCAGCTCGGACCCGAGCGGATCGCGGCCGCCTGCGCCGCCGTCGACCACTTCGTCCCGGACTCGATGCTCGGCGACTACAGCGGCACCTCCACCGGCGCCAACCGCGTCGACCTCTGCCGCTCCGTCGCCCTGCGCGGCATCGTCGGGGCGAACCCCGCCAAGATCGCCCTCGCCTGCGACGCCCTCTCGCCCGTCTTCCCGTACGTGACCAAGGGCGACGGCCTCTACGCCGACGGCTCGTTCGTCCAGCACACCTGGGTCGCCTACTCGGGCACGTACGGACAGGTCATGCTCGACGGCCTCGGGCGGCTCTTCACCCTGCTCGCCGGATCCACATGGGCGGTCACCGACCCGAACCGGCAGATCATCCTCGACAGCGTCGAGAAGGCCTACGCGCCCCTGATCTACGACGGCCTGATGATGGACAGTGTCAACGGCCGTGCCATCAGCCGCGGCTACCTCAAGAACGACGAGCGCCGCGTCATGCGCTCCGACCACTTCCACGGCCAGGGAATCATTGCTGCCATGGCCCTGCTCGCGGGCGGAGCGAGCGCCGCCGAGCGCGAGCGGTGGCACGCGCGCGTGAAGGGCTGGATCGAGCGGGACACCGTCTCCCCGATCCTCTCCGCCCGCCAGCTCGGCGTCGCCGACCTCGCCCGGCTGCACGCGGTCGCCGACGGGCCCGTCCCCGCCGCCCCCGAGCCGACCGGGCACATCCTCTTCGCCGCCATGGACCGGGCCGTGCACCGGCGCCCCGGCTGGGCCGCCAACATCGCCATGGCCTCGGAGCGGATCTCGTACTACGAGTGCGGCAACGGCGAGAACCCGCGCGGCTGGCACACCGGCGCCGGGATGCTCTCCTGGTGGACGCCCGGCCAGGGCGGTCAGTACACCGACTGGTTCTGGCCCACCGTCGACCCCTACCGTCTCCCCGGAACGACCGTCTCCACCAAGCGCCTCGCCGACCGCGCGGGTGGCGAGTGGGGCGCCCCGAAACCGGCCGCGACCTGGGTCGGCGGAGCCACCGACGGCGAGTTCGCCGCCGTCGGACAGCACCTCAAGGGGCTGGACTCCACCCTGGAGGCCCGTAAGTCCTGGTTCTGCGCGGCGGACACCGTGATCTGTCTCGGGGCCGGGATCACGGCCACCGACGGCGTCCCCGTCGAGACGGTCGTCGACAACCGCAATCTCGGCGACGACCGTGGGGGAGGCACCCAGGCGCTCACCACCGGAAGGGGCTGGGCACATCTCGAAGGACACGGCGGCTGGGTCTTCCCCCAGGGCACCGCGAACCTCCGGACGCTGCGCGAGGACCGGACCGGCGCCTGGAGCGACATCAACACCACCAGCTCCACCGAGACCCGTACCCGGACCTACCAGACCCTGTGGCTCGACCACGGCACGGACCCGGCCGGCGCCTCCTACGCGTATCTCCTCATGCCGGGCGCGTCCCGGCGCACCCTGGCCGCCCGTGCCGCCGACGAGGACTGGCTGGAGATCCTGGACAACTCCGCCGACCGGCAGGCCGTCGCCGTCCCGTCCCTCGGGATCACGGCCGCGAACCTGTGGCGGGCCGGTACGGTGGGGCGCCTGACGGTCACGGCCCCGGCGAGTGTCCTGGTCCGCCGACAGCGCTCGGTCCTCGACCTCCGGATCAGCGAGCCGCAGCGTACGGGTCGGCCGCTGGAGCTCGTCTGGAACCAGCGGGTCCGCCGCGTGATCGGCCACGATCCCTCGGTGGAGGTGCTCGCGACCGGCCGCTCGCTGAGGCTGCGGATCACTCCCGGTACCGCGGGGATCACCTGCCGCGCACAGGTGGCCCTGTAGAGGCTTGTGTGGAAAGCCTACAAACACGGGGGGTGTCTGGCTGTTGACTCGGCTCTCCCCGTCGACGGTTCTGTCTTACTCCACCAGGAATCGACTCGGGAGACTGTACGGAGTGGACGGCAGGATTTCCTTGGTCGACTTCGTAGGGTCGGTACATGACCGTTGTGGACCAGATCCCGAGCGAGCCGACTGACGCCCGTGGCCGTGTGGCCGAACTGCACGCCCTGCGCGAGGAGGCTCGGCGCGGGCCGAGCGAGCGGGCGACCGAGGCCCAGCACGCCAAGGGCAAGCTGACCGCTCGCGAGCGCATCGAGCTGCTGCTCGACCCGGGTTCCTTCAACGAGGTCGAGCAGCTGCGCCGACACCGCGCCACGGGCTTCGGCCTGGAGGCGAAGAAGCCGTACACCGACGGTGTCATCACCGGCTGGGGCACGGTCGAGGGCCGCACGGTCTTCGTCTACGCGCACGACTTCCGGATCTTCGGCGGCGCGCTGGGCGAGGCCCACGCCACGAAGATCCACAAGATCATGGACATGGCCATCGCGTCCGGCGCCCCGCTCGTCTCGCTGAACGACGGCGCCGGCGCCCGTATCCAGGAGGGCGTCTCCGCCCTCGCCGGCTACGGCGGCATCTTCCAGCGCAACACCCGCGCCTCGGGTGTCATCCCGCAGATCTCGGTGATGCTCGGCCCGTGCGCCGGCGGTGCGGCCTACAGCCCCGCGCTGACCGACTTCGTCTTCATGGTCCGCGAGACCTCGCAGATGTTCATCACCGGCCCGGACGTCGTCAAGGCGGTCACCGGTGAGGAGATCACCCAGAACGGCCTCGGCGGTGCGGACGTGCACGCCGAGACGAGCGGCGTGGCGCACTTCGCGTACGACGACGAGGAGACCTGCATCGCCGAGGTGCGGTACCTCCTGTCGATGCTTCCCCAGAACAACCGCGAGAACCCGCCGACCGTCGCCTCCGAGGACCCGGCGGACCGCCGCTCGGACGTCCTGCTCGACCTGGTCCCGGCCGACGGCAACCGTCCGTACGACATGCACAAGGTGATCGAGGAGCTCGTCGACGAAGGCGACTTCCTGGAGATCCACGAGCGCTGGGCCCGCAACATCATCTGCGCGCTGGCCCGTCTGGACGGCCAGGTCGTCGGCATCGTCGCCAATCAGCCGCAGTCGCTGGCGGGCGTCCTGGACATCGAGGCCTCGGAGAAGGCCGCCCGTTTCGTCCAGATGTGCGATGCTTTCAATATCCCGATCGTCACCCTTTTGGACGTACCCGGCTTCCTGCCGGGCGTTGATCAGGAGCACGGTGGAATCATCCGCCACGGCGCGAAGCTGCTGTACGCGTACTGCAACGCGACCGTGCCCCGGATCAGCTTGATCCTGCGCAAGGCGTACGGCGGCGCGTACATCGTCATGGACTCCCAGTCCATCGGCGCCGACCTGACGTACGCCTGGCCCACGAATGAGATTGCGGTGATGGGCGCCGAAGGTGCCGCCAACGTCATCTTCCGCAAGCAGATCGCCGAGGCCGAGGACTCCGAGGCCATGCGGACGCGCATGGTCAAGGAGTACAAGGCCGAGCTGATGCACCCCTACTACGCGGCGGAGCGCGGACTGGTCGACGACGTGATCGACCCCGCAGAGACGCGGGAGGTCCTCATCAGGTCCCTCGCCATGCTCCGCACCAAGCACGCCGACCTGCCGTCCCGCAAGCACGGCAACCCGCCTCAGTAAGAGGAGCCACAGACGTGACCACGCCTGCCACAGCCAACCTTCTCCGAGTCGAGAAGGGCCACGCCGACCCCGAGGAGCTGGCCGCCATCACCGCGGTGCTGCTCGCCCGCGCGGCCGCCCAGCCCACCGAGACGTCCGCGCACGGCCGCTCCACGGCCGGCTGGCGCCGCCTGGAGCGCCAGTCGGGCTTCCGCCCCTCCCACTCCTGGCAGGGCTGACCCCGAACGC
>NZ_JBHJTL010000119.1:0-23039 GCF_042264065.1 Streptomyces sp. NPDC056222
GGTGGGCACAACCCACGACGGCGCCGCACCTGTGCGCACCGTACGGACCGGGAGCCTGGGCCCGGCAAGGGCGCCGTTCCGTTGTGCCCACCCGTTCCGCCCCAGCGGAACAGCTGCCCACAACGGGGTGGGGGGGTGAGGTGGTGAGGGTTGGCGTCGGCTCGGCGGAACGAATGCCCACAACGGGGGGCGCCGCCCCGGCGGAACGCTCCCCGCGACGGGGGAGGGGGCGCCGCCCCGGCGGCATGGGGTGCCCGCCACCGGCGTGGGCGTCGACCCCGCGGAGCCGGCGGCGCCCCGACCCCGCGGCACCCGGGGTTCACGGCCGTCGCAGCTTGCGGCTCAGCAGTGCCACCGGGTGTTCGGAGAAGAGTTCGGTCAGCCTCACCGGGCCGCCCGGGAACTCCCGTACACCGTCCAGAAGGTCGAACCACGGGCCCGGTGGCAACGTCAGCTCCGTGTCCTGCCAGCCGCCCGCCTCCGCGAGGCGTAGGGGGAGTCGGGTGACCGCCGTGACCACCTCCGGCGTGGCGCCCTCGCCTCGGGCGAAGGCCAGGCAGTGCGGCGCCGCGGCGCCGGACGCGGGCAGCGGCAGGTAGTCTCCCGCCGCACCGAAGAGTTCCGGATGCCGCCGCCGTAGCCCCAGCGCCGCCCTGACCAGCGCCGTCTTGTCGTCGTCCGGCCCGATCGCGAACGGCTGCCGGTTGTCCGGGTCGACCAGCGCCCGGTACTCCCGTTCCGTCCCCTGGTAGAGCTCCGGCACACCCGGCATCGTCAGCTGCACGAGCGTCGCGCCCAGCATCTGCGTGCGGATGTGCGGCTCCAGGGCGAACGCAGCCTCCGACGCCGCCCGCAGCGGAATCCGGCCGGGCCCCGCCGCCACGAAGTCGGTCACGGCCCGCTCGTACACCGGATCGGGCTCCGTCCAGCTGGTGTGCAGACCTGCCTCCCGTACGGACTTCAGCACCGCGGGGCCGAGCCGGTCCGGATCGGGGGTGCCGAAGCCGAACGCGGTCTGCCACGCCGTCCACGCCAGATGCGGATCGGGCGCCGGCACCCCGGCCACCTCCTCCAGCAACGCCGCCCAGACCGACGGGCATTGGGAGAGAACGGCGATTCCCGCCCGGACGTCCGCGCTGCGCTTGGTGTCGTGCGTGGTCAGCACCGTCCCGGTGGCGGGCCAGTCCCGGGCCAGCCGCAGGCAGTACGCGTGGAATTCCTCCGGTGCGACGGCGGGACGCCCGGGGTCGCCGCCCACCTCGTTCGCCGACAGCAGCGGGGTGTAGCGGTAGAAGGCCGTGTCCTCCACGGACTTGGCCCGCAGCGCGGAGGACGTCTGCGCGAACCTCGCCCGGAACGCCATGTGTTCGGGACCGTCGCCGAGCCGCCCGAGCGCCAGATCCCGTACGGTGTCGACGGCCGCGGCCTCCTCCGGCACGGCGAAGGCCGCTTTCGCCCCGCGCGCCGCGTCCGGGGTGAGGACCGCCTCTCCGCCGACCCGGTACGTGCGGTACACGGGGACACGGACCAGGAGTTCACGGATCGCGGTCCGCAGCGCCCACGGCGCGTGATCCCGCAGCTCCGGGTCGGCGGCGCAGATCCGGCCCGCGATCCGGGTCAGGGCAGTCGTCTCCGCGGACAGCTCGTGCGTCACGACCTTGTACGCGGCGCGGCGGGCTGTCGCCTCCCAGATCCCGCCCCGGTCTCCGGCCCGCCCGGCGAACTCGCGGTACACGTCGAGGAGTTCGTCGGCGCCCGCCGCGTCCACGAAGACCCCGTCCACGTACCGCAGGGCGTCGTAGCCGGTGGTCCCCGCCACGGGCCAGGCCGGCGGCAGCGGCTCCGTACCGGTGAGGATCTTCTCCACCACCGTCCAGCACCGGCCGCCCGTCGCCTCGTGCAGCCGCTCCAGATAGCCCTCCGGGTCGGCGAGCCCGTCGGGATGGTCGATCCGCAGCCCCTCGATGATCCCGTCCCGCACCAGTTCCACGATCTTGCCGTGGGTGTCGCCGAACACCTCGGGGTCCTCGACCCGTACCCCGATCAGCTCCGAAATGGTGAAGAAGCGGCGGTAGTTGAGCTCGGTGCGGGCCAGGCGCCACCAGGCCAGGCGGTACCACTGGGCGTCGAGCAGCTCGGGCAGCGGAAGTCCCTCGGTCCCCGCACGGAGCGGGAACGCCTGCCCGTCCAGATGCAGCGCGCCGTCGGAGACCCGCATCCGCTCCCGAATGTCAGGCAGTCGTTCGGGCAGAACGGGCAGCAGGACCCGGCCGTCGCCCGCCTCCCAGTCGATGTCGAACCAGCGGGCGTACGCCGAGTCCGGGCCCTCACGGAGCACCGCGTGCAGCGCGTGGTTGTGCGCGGGCGACGCCGCCATGTGATTGGGCACCAGATCCACGACCAGGCCGAGACCGTGGGCCCTGGCGGTCGCCGCGAGCGCCCGCAGCCCCTCCTCACCGCCCAGCTCCCGCCGGATCGTGCGGTGATCGGTCACGTCGTAGCCGTGCGTGGAGCCGGGCACGGCCTCCAGGACGGGGGAGAGGTGCAGGTGGGACACCCCGAGGCCGGCGAGGTACGGGACAGCCCGCTCGGCTGCCGAGAAGGAGAACTCCGGCTGGAGTTGGAGCCGATAGGTGGCGGTGGGGACCGTCGGGACGGTGGGCAAGGGCGTCATGCGAACGTACGTACCCGGCGTGGAGGCTTCTGTGTCATCGCCTCATGCGTCCGTTCGTGTGCATCGCGTTACGTTCGGCCGATGCTGCGCATGTATCGCGACACCCTCTCCCTGCTCGGACCCGTGCTTCCGGTCCTCTCTTTCATGGGGCGGTTGCCCACCGCCATGTGCCAGCTCGGCAGCCTGCTCCTGGTCGCCGAGACGAGCGGATCACTGACGACGGCGGGGCTCGCCGGAGGGGCGCTCGCGGCGGGGCAGACCGTCGCCGGACCGGTCATCGGCCGGCTCGCGGACCGGCGTGGACAGCGCGGGGTGGTCCTCGCCGCGTCCCTCGCCAACGCGGTGGCCGTCGCCGCGCTCGTCCTCGCGGCGCTCGCGCACGCGGCGACCGGCTGGCTGATGCTCCTCGGCGCGCTGGCCGGGGCGACCGTCCCGCAGATCGGGCCGCTCGCCCGGGTCCGCTCGGTCGCCCTGGCCCGGGGTTCCGGCGCGGACGACCGGACGGTGGGGACCGTGCTGTCCTTCGAAGGGACGCTCGACGAGGTGTCGTTCGTCCTCGGGCCGGCCTTCGTCGGCCTCGCGGCGGCGCTCGCCCATCCGGCCGCGGCCCTGCTGCTCGCGGCGGGGCTCCTGGCCACGTGCGGAGCGGCCTTCGCGTTGCACCCGTCGGCCCTCGCTGCCGAGGGCGGTACGAAGGCCGCCACCACCCGGACGGCTGCCGCCGAACGGGGCCGGCTGCCGAGGTCCGCGTACGCGCTGCGGATCACGATGGTGCTTCAGGGCGCCATGTTCGGGGCCTCGCAGGCCGGGATCACCGCGCTCACGGAGAAGCTCGGGGCGCCGGCGCAGGCGGGGCTCGTCTATGCGGCGATGGGGGTGATGAGCGCCGCGGTCGGGCTGTCCATGGCGGCGGTGCCCGCGCGGATCGGGCTGGCGACGCGGTGGAGGGCGGCGACGGCGGCGCTCGTCGTCCTCTCCGTCCCGCTCGTCCTCGTCGACTCGCTGGTCGCGCTGTACGTGGTCGTGATCGTCCTCGGTGCCGCGTACGCGCCTCATCTGATCACGGTCTTCGGGCTCACCGAGCGGACCGTCCCGGCGTCCCGGCTGGCCGAGTCGATGGCGTTTCTGACGAGTGGCGTCGTCGGCGGGCAGGCGCTGGCGCTCGCCCTCTCGGGACGGCTCGCGGACACGTACGGGTCGGCGGCGGCGTTTGCCGTGGCGGTGGTGGCGGCGGTGCTGTGCGCCTTGCTCTCCTGGACGGCTCGGCCGGTCGTCCCGACGCTGCGGTCCCGGGAACTGACCCCAAACCCTTGACGACGAGCGCCAGCCCTCGACCGGCTCGAGGCCACCGCTCCACCGGGCGGTGCCCCGGGCCCCACGAGTCGTGACCACCCACACCGCTGGTGCGGTGCCCACCCCCGTCGCGGGGACCCGTTCCGCCGGGGCGGCGCCCGCCCCCGTCGCGGGGACCCGTGCCGCCGGGCGGTGCCACCCACCCCCGTCGCGGGGACCCGTGCCGCCGGGCGGTGCCACCCACCCCCGTCGCGGGGACCCGTGCCGCCGGGCGGTGCTCACCTCCGGTTGCGGGCGCCCGTTCCGCCGGGCGGTGCCCACCCTCGGTTGCGGGCGCCCGTGCCGCTGGCGCGGTGCCCGCCCTCCCCGTAGCGGGGACCAGTTCCGCCGGGGCGGCGCCCACCCTCCCGCCACGGTGACCCGGTTCCGCCGGGGGCGGGCCCCCGCGCCTCTCGCCCACCCACCCCCGTTGTGGGCAACTGTTCCGCTGGGGCTGGGGGTCCCCCCGGACGGAGTCTGGGGGAGGGTGGGCACAACGGAACGGCGCCCTTGCCGGGCCCAGGCTCCCGGTTCGTACGGTGCGCAAAGGTGCGGCGCCGTCGTGGGGTTGTGCCCACCCGTTCCGCCCCGCGGAACGCCTGCCCACAACCAGGCGGGGCGGGTTGCGGGTGGACACCGCCCTGTGAAGCGCCTGCCCATAACCTGCCGGGGGCCGGCGTTGAGGGGGGAACCGCCCTGCGGAACGCCTGCCCACAACCCGCGTGAGCGGGGTCGAGGGGTGGGCACCGCCCTGCGGTACGCCTGCCCACAACCGGGGTGGCGGGGTTGAGGGGGCGCCGCCCTGTGGAGCGCCGACCCACAACCCGGTGGGGCGGGGGTTGAAGGCGGGCAGCGTCCTGCGGACGCACAACCCCGGCGGGGGTGCCGGTGGGCGCCGCCCCGTCGAGCCGGCGCCCCCGGCCGGGGACCTCGTCCCGTCTACGCCGGGCGTTTCAGGACCGTCAGGCTCAGTGGTGCCAGTGTCACCCGTTCGCCAGCCGCCACCTTCGGGCCCTCCTGGGGTGGGATGCCCTCCGGGTGGGACGTGTCCACCACCACGCGCCAGGTCTGGCCGTGGTTGACCGGGACCTCGAACTCCAGCTCCTGCGACGACGCGTTGAACATCAGCAGGAACGAGTCGTCCGCGATCCGCTCCCCCTGCGTCCCCGGCTCCGAGATCGCGTTGCCGTTGAGGAAGACCGACAGCGCCTGGGCGTGGGCCGCCTGCCAGTCCCGCGCGGTCATCTCCTCGCCCTCCGGGGTGAACCACGCGATGTCCGTGAGCTCGTCGTGGGTGCCCTCCACCGGCCGCCCGTGGAAGAAGCGGCGGCGGCGGAAGACCGGATGGTCCCGCCGCAGCCGCGCCATCGCGCGGGTGAACTCCAGCAGGGTGCCCTCCTCCGAGGCGCCCGGCTCCGGCCAGCGCACCCACGACACCTCGTTGTCCTGGCAGTACGCGTTGTTGTTGCCGCCCTGCGTCCGCCCGAACTCGTCACCGTGGCTGAGCATCGGCACACCCTGCGACAGCATCAGCGTGGCGAGGAAGTTCCGCATCTGCCGGTTGCGCAGCTCGTCGATGCCGATGTCGTCCGTCTCGCCCTCGGCGCCGCAGTTCCACGACCGGTTGTAGCCCTCGCCGTCCCGATTGCCCTCCCCGTTCGCCTCGTTGTGCTTCTGGTTGTACGAGACGAGGTCGCGCAGCGTGAAGCCGTCGTGGCAGGTGACGAAGTTGACCGAGGCGAGCGGCCGTCGGCCGTCGTCCTGGTAGAGGTCGGACGAGCCGGTCAGCCGGGACGCGAACTCTGCGAGCGTCCGGGGCTCACCGCGCCACAAGTCCCGTACACAATCCCGGTACTTGCCGTTCCACTCGGTCCACAGCGGCGGGAAGTTCCCCACCTGGTAGCCGCCCTCGCCCACGTCCCACGGTTCGGCGATCAGCTTCACCTGGCTGACCACCGGGTCCTGCTGCACCAGGTCGAAGAACGAGGACAGCCGGTCCACCTCGTGGAACTGCCGGGCGAGCGTCGCCGCCAGGTCGAAGCGGAAGCCGTCGACATGCATCTCGGTCACCCAGTACCGCAGGCTGTCCATGATCAGCTGAAGCACGTGCGGGGACCGCATGAGCAGTGAGTTACCGGTGCCGGTGGTGTCCGTGTAGTACCGGCGGTCGTTCGAGAGGCGGTAGTACGACGGGTTGTCCAGGCCACGGAAGGACAGCGTGGGGCCCAGATGGTTGCCCTCGGCCGTGTGGTTGTAGACCACGTCGAGGATGACCTCGATCCCCGCCTGGTGCAGGGCCCGTACCGCCGACTTGAACTCGAGCACCTGCTGGCCCCGGTCGCCCCAGGAGGCATAGGCGTTGTGCGGGGCGAAGAAGCCGATGGTGTTGTAGCCCCAGTAGTTCGAGAGGCCCGCGTCCACCAGCCGGTGGTCGTGGACGAACTGGTGCACCGGCATCAACTCCAGGGCTGTGACGCCCAGTTCCTTGAGATGGCCGATGACCGCCGGATGCGCGAGCCCCGCGTACGTCCCGCGCAGCTCCTCCGGCAGCTCCGGGTGGAGCATCGTGAGGCCCTTCACATGGGCCTCGTAGATCACCGTCCGGTGGTAGTCGGTGCGCGGACGCCGGTCGTCGCCCCAGTCGAAGTACGGATTGACCACGACCGAGGTCATCGTGTGCGGCGCCGAATCCAGGTCGTTGCGCGAGTCCGGCCGCCCGAAGTGGTAGCCGTACACCGCCTCGCCCCAGTCGACGGAGCCCGAGACCGCACGTGCATAGGGGTCGAGGAGCAGCTTCGCCGAGTTGCAGCGCTGCCCGCGCTCCGGCGCGTACGGGCCGTGGACGCGGAACCCGTACCGCTGACCCGGCATCACTCCCGGCAGATAGGCGTGTCGGACGAAGGCGTCCGTCTCGCGCAGCTCCACCGCCGTCTCCGAGCCGTCGTCGTGGAGCAGACACAGCTCGATTCTGTGGGCGGCCTCGGAGAAGACCGCGAAATTGGTTCCAGCGCCGTCGTAGGTGGCGCCCAGGGGATACGCCTGTCCCGGCCAGACCTGCATAGATAAGACTCTTCCATTCTGATCCGGGTGTTGGGGTGCACTCCGGCCAGATCCTGCCCGAAAAGGGGGCAACCTCCTAGGACTTCGGCCCGTCCTACCGGGTGACCAGTACACAAGGGGGATACAGAGGGGGAAGTGTGTACGAAATAGTGCGCCGCCATTTGGGGAAAGTGGTGGCGGGCGCGGCCATGGCGGTGACAGGCACCGCCCTCATGGTCGGGATCACCCTGCCGGGGAACGCGGGCGCCGAGGGCACGCGCGGGAACGACCTCGCCGGGGGTCGTACCGCCGCGTCCGCACCGCCGGGGTCGGCGGACGCCGCCGGTACGGCGCCGGAGCCCGCGACCCTGGCCACCGCACCGCCCGAGGGGGCGAAGGGCGTCGGCACCGACCCCCTCACCGACGACGAGCTGAAGCGGGCCGAGGCCCTGGCGCTGACTCCGCCGGCCGCCTCCGCGCAGCGCGACGTCGAAGGGGGCCGAGGTCCTCAGCACCTGGCCACCGAGCTCGCCGATCCGCTGCCGGAGGAGATCGACAAACCCGGTTCGCCGCGCCGCGCCGAGGTCCGCTTCTACGACTACGGGCGCAACGAGCTGATCACCCGGACCGTCAACCTGGAGACCGGGAAGGTCGAGCACGCCGCCGCGCAGCGCGGGGTGCAGCCCTCGGCACACCCCGAGGAGCTGCGCGAGGCCTTGGAGCTGATCCTCGCGAGCCCGCTCGGCAAGGGGGTCCGGGAGGACTACAAGGACGCCACCGGCAAGGCGCTGACCTCGCCCGACCAGCTCTGGTTCAACGGCGACGTCTACCGCACCTACCGCGAGGCGAAGGTGCCCGCCCAGCTCGCCGCGTGCGGCGAGCACCGCTGCGTCCGGCTCGTCACCAAGATCCTCAACGGCTCGTGGATCGACACCCGGAACCTCATCGTCGATCTCAGCGCCAGGACCGTCACGCGCGTCGGCTGACCACCGACCTACCCCCAGCCTTCGGCCGGGGGTACCCCCAACGAGGGAGTTCTCGACCCATGCCCCACCCGTTCCTCTCGCGCGCCCGCAAGCAGGGCGCCGTCCTCGCCTCCGCCGCGCTGCTCGCCACCGCCACGGCGGCCGCGGGCCCGGTGAGCTCCGCCACGGCGGCCCCGGCACCGCCCCGCCCTGACTGCTCCGCCGCCTACCGGGTCGAACAGACCCTCGACGGCGGCACCACCTGGCGCATGTGCTGGCGCTACGACACCGACTCCGGCCTCATCCTGGACAAGGTCACCTACCAGCCCAAGAGCGCGGCGGCCCCGATCCGCGTCCTGAACAGCGCCAAGCTCGCGCAGATCCACGTCCCCTACGACGACGGCAACGCCGAGTACGACGACCTCACCGGCGCCGGCTTCGGCTGGGGGCTGCAGAACCTGAAGCCGGCCGAGTGCCCCGGCGGCACGATCACCGCCGTGAAGGTGCCCGAGGTCGGCAACGTCAACGGCCTGTGCACCACCACCCGGGCGCGCGGCCACGCCTACCGGATGGCCAACGACGAGGGCACCAAGGTCTGGCAGGCCCAGGGCAAGGACCTGCTCGTCTACACCGTCAACAAGGTGGCCTGGTACGAGTACATCACCGAGTGGCGGTTCTCCTCCGACGGCACGATCGCCGCCAATGTCGGCGCCACCGGCAGTCTGTCCCCGGGGGACTACAACGCGACCGACGGCCGCGGCTGGCCGATCGGCCCGGGCGCCCGCTCCTATGCCACCAGCCATGCCCACAACGTCTTCTGGCGGCTCGACTTCGGCCTCGACGGCAGCGTCAAGGACCGGATCGAGCAGTACGACTCCAAGGTCACGGCCCCGGCGGCCGGTGGCGGCGGCCCGACCGTGAAGACCACGCGCACCCCGGTGACGAAGGAGCTCGCGGGCGACGCGAAGAACATGCGCTGGTGGCGGGTGGTCAGCGCCACCGGCAAGAACAAGGACGGCCACGCCCGCTCGTACGAGATCGTGCCCGGCCCCTCCAACACCCACGCCGGGCGCGGCTTCACCAAGCACGACATCTACTTCACCCAGACCCGGGCCTGTGAGCAGTTCGCCAGCAACAACATCCTCAACTGCGGCCCGAACGCGCCCGACAGCGTGGACAAGTGGGTCAACGGAGAGACGCTCACCGACCCCGCCGTCTGGGTCAACATCGGGTTCCACCACATCGCCCGGGACGAGGACCAGCAGCCGATGCCGGTCCACTGGCAGGGCTTCCAGCTCGCACCCAGGGACGTTACCGCTATGAATCCGCTCACTCCGGCCGATCTCGCCAACCAGAACGGCGCTCCGAATCAGGGGAGTTGAGCAAGCAGCCTGCCGATCCTGCTGCACCGCCTCCCGCTCGCGGAGTACCCTTCCTTGATCGTCGACAGACGGTCGGAACGGGCGTCCAGAAGTAGAAGGCGGTGCGCGGGTGAGCTCGGGAGGTCTGGAGCTGCCCCCAGGTGACGCGGGTCACGAGGGGAGCTCCCCCGACCCCGTGGAAGTCCCGCCAGGAGCGGTCTCGGTCGCCAGACCGATGGAGATCGGGGCGGAGCTCGACTGGGGCGCCGAAGCCTGGAGCGAGGTGCGCACCCGCGCCCAGCGGGCGGGCAGGGCCTACATCTGGCTGAATCTCGTCGAGCAGCGACTGCGGGCCGTGGTGGCCGCCGTCCTGCGGCCGGTGTACGAACCGGTGCACGGCGAGGACTGGGTGGTGGCCGCGGCCGGCCCGGCCGGACAGGAGTGGGTGCAGCGCGCCGTCGCCGTCCGCGAGGTCTCGCGGCGCAAGGGCTATCTCCTCGACCCGGCCGACGACAACGTGCTGAGCTTCCTCACGCTCCCGCAGCTGCGGGAGTTGATGGTGCAGCACTGGCCGTGCTTCGAACCGTACTTCGACGACCGGCGGGAGGTCGAGCTCGCCCTGGACGAGCTGGAGGTGACGCGCAACGTCGTCTCCCGCAACCGGGCCCTCTCGCTCACCGTGCTCGCCCAGTCCGAGCGGGCCTCCGCCCGGCTCCTGGAGATCCTCGGCAGCGGGGCGGCGGTGCCGTCCGCCGACCGGCTACCGGTCGACGCCGTCGAGGACCTGGTCGGGGACCGGTACGCGGACGTGGTCTCCGTCCATCCCGACCGGGTGCGGCTGCAGCGGCAGCTGCCGGCCGAGGACCTCTTCGGCGGCGCCCGGCGCCTCGACGCCACCGGCATAGGTCTGAATCTGCTGGTGCAGAACTTCTCCGGGCGGCGGCTCGTGCGGCTTGCCGAGTCGGGCTGCCGGATACGGCTGCTGTTCCTGAACCCGGCGAGCAGCGCCGTGAAGCGGCGCGAGCGCGAACTGGGCCTGAAGAAGGGCGAGCTGAGCCGCTCGGTGGAGATGAACATCCTCCATATGCGGCGGGTGCGCTCCAGGCTGCGGGACCCGGGCGCCTTCCAGATCCATGTCTTCGACGAGACGCCTCGCTTCACCGCCTACCTGGTGGACGGGGACGGACCGGACGGCGTCGGCGTCGTCCAGTCGTATCTGCGGAAGGCACGGGGGATGGAGGCGCCGGTCCTGGTGCTGCGCGGGGGCGGTCGGAACGTGGTGCGCTCGGGACAGCAGCCGCGCGATGGCGATTACGGACTTTTCGCAACATACCGGGAGGAGTTCGAGTCGGTCTGGCTCGACTCCCGGCCGGTCTCCTGAGCCCGGGACCCGAGGCCCGAGGACCGTTGTCAGTGGCTCGTGCGAGGGTGTTCAGCACCACGGGGGAGATCACGTAAGGAGGACCCGATGGCTTGGCACGGGGAAGCGCTGGTCGGATTCGACCTGGAGACGACCGGCACCGAACCGCTGGAGGCGCGGATCGTGACGGCCTCGATCGTCGGCGTCCACGGCGGGCGCGTCGTGCGGCAGCGGGACTGGCTCGCCGATCCGGGGATCCGTATCCCGGCACAGGCGTCCGCGATCCACGGCATCAGCAGCGAGCGGGCGGCCGCCGAGGGACGGCCGGTGCGCGAGGTCGCCGACGAGATCGCCGAGGCCCTTACGGGGTACTGGTCCCAGGGCGTCCCGGTCGTGGCGTACAACGCCTCCTTCGACCTGACGCTGCTCTCCGCCGAGCTGCGGCGCCACGGGCTCCCCTCACTGAGCGAGCGGCTGGGCGGCGCGCAGATAGGCCCGGTCATCGACCCGTACACCATCGACCGGGCCGTCGACCGCTACCGCCGGGGGAAGCGGACCCTGGAGGCGGTCTGCGCCGAGTACGGCGTCGTCCTCGAGGCGGCCCACCAGGCCGCGGCCGACGCGCTGGCCGCCGTGCGGGTGGCGGTCGCGATAGCCGAACGGCACAGGTCGGTGGCCGAGCTGACCCCGGCGGAGCTGCATGAGCGTCAGATCGGCTGGTACCGCGTCTGGGCGGAGGACTTCCAGGACTTCCTGCGCCGCAAGGGCAGCCCGGAGGCGGTCGTCGACCCGACCTGGCCGCTGCGCGCGCCGGCCACGGTGGCCGGCTGACGACGGCCGGCCGGCGACGGTCGGGCCGACGGCCCGCCTCCTGGCGTCCCTCCGGCGCGGTCAGCCGATCGGGTTCTCCGCCAGGAAGTCCAGAAGCAGCGTGTTGATCCGCTCCGGCTGGTCCAGCTGGAGCCAGTGCCCGGCGTCCTCGACGCGCTCGTACCGCCAGGTGCCGTCCACGTGCTTGCCGGTGCCGGTCATGGACTGTTCGGTCATGAAGCGGTCGCCGGGGGACCACACGCCCATCACGGGGACGGGCAGCGGCGGCAGCGGCAGTGCCGGGCCGAACTGGACCTCGGCGGGGAGACCCGCCCGGTAGACGTTCAGTGCGGCGGTCAGCGCACCGGGCGCCCTCAGCGGGTCGATGACGGCCTCCGCGTCGGGGTGCTCGCCCAGCATCTCCCGCAGGTTGGCGAAGTCGTCCCGTGCGAGCCACTCCTCGGCGAGCCCCGGGAACTGGAACAGGAGCATGTACCAGGACCGCTGCTTCTGCTCGAAGCCCGCCTCGCGGATGGACGCCAGGTGGCCCACCGACAGGATGCTCAGACTCGCGACCCGCTCGGGCGCGGCCTGGGCGAGACCCTGCACCATGCCCGAGCCCCAGTCGTGCCCGACAAGATGGACCCGGTCGATATCCAGCCGGGCGAGGAGTTCGAGCAGGTCGCCGACGTGCTTGCCCGGGTGATACGCCTCCACGCCGCCCTCCGGCCGGCCCGAGGCGCCGAAGCCGCGCAGCGTCGGAGCGACGCACCTGTACCCGGCCGCGGTCAGGGCCTCCACCTGATGGCGCCAGAGATGATGGCTGTCGGGAAAACCGTGCACCAGCAGGACGGCCGGGCCCTGGCCGCTCACCTCGACGTCGAGCGCCACCTCGGACAGTTCCACACGCATCACAACACCCCGATCGTGAGTGGGAATTCGAGCGGCGCGCCCCGTCCTGCCGTCAGAAGGGGTACCACCGCACCTCGGGGTCACCTTCCCGCAGCGAGGCCACCCGGCGCTCGAATTCGGCCAGTGCCTTGGGGTTCGTCGGCGCGTGCTGGGCCACCCAGGCGCAGCTCGCGGTCTCCCGGGCCCCGCGCAGCACCGCGCACCCGTCCCACTCCCGTACGTCCCAGCCGTACGCCTCGGTGAAAGCGTCGTACGCGGCCGGATCGAGGCCGTACCGGTCCCGGGAGAGGGCGAGCACCACCAGGTCGTGCTCGCGCAGATCGGAGGAGAAGGTCTCCAGGTCGACCAGGACCGGCCCGTCGGGGCCGACATGGACGTTGCGGGGCAGCGCGTCGCCGTGGATCGGACCGGGGGTGAGGTGCGGGGTGAGCGCGGCCGCCGCCGGGGCGAAGGAGTCACGGCGCTCGCGCAGGAAGGCCGCGTCGGCCGGATCGATCGCGTCGCCGGCCAGCCGCAGCCATCGCTCGACCCCGCCGAGCAGCTCGCGGCGCGGCAGCGTGAGTTCGGCGGGCTCCGGCAGGGCGTGGATCAGCCGCAGCAGCGGCGCCAGATCGCGCGGCTCGGCCGGACGCACGGCCTCGGGCAGTCGGTGCCAGAGGGTGACCGGGTGGCCCTCCACCAGGCGAGGCTCGGGCTCCGCCGCTCGTACGGCAGGGATGCCCGCGCCCTCCAGCCAGTCCGCGAGCGCCAGCTCCCGTTCCGCCCGGGGGAGCAGCTCAGCGTCCCGGCCGATCTTCACCACGAGATCACCCACGGCGAAGACCGCGTTCTCCCCGAGTGCGAGGAGCGGCGCCTCCGGCTCGCGCACCGCGCCGCGGCTGCTCTCGCCGCCCGTGGGCAGCCCCGCGGCGGCCAGGATCTCCCGTGCCCGCGCCTCGTCCATCCGTCTCTCCCACCTGCCTGTGCGAATCAGCCAAAGTCTCGCATCCATGCAGGTGACCTTGACGAACCGACGGACCGTCAGGACCATGACGGAGGCCGGGACGGCGCGGCAAAAGGCACATAAGGGGGCGAATCCATGAGTGTGCTGGCGACCGCGACGAAGCGGTCCGGCGGTCCGAGGACCACCGGCGGGAGACCCGGTCACCGGCGGGACCACAGCGCCTGGTTCCTGGTGCTGCCCGCGCTGATCCCCATCCTGATCCTCAGTGTCGGCCCGCTGCTCTACGGCATCGCCCTCGCCTTCACCGACGCCCAGTCCGGCCGCACGCAGGCCACCCGGTGGGTCGGCACGCTCAACTTCCAGGACCTGCTGCACGACACGTTGTTCTGGGACTCGTTCCGGATCGGCCTGGTGTGGGCCGTCGGGGTCACCGTCCCGCAGTTCCTGCTCGCCCTCGGGCTCGCGCTCCTGCTCAACCAGAACCTGCGCTTCCGCTGGCTGGCCCGGGCGCTCGCGATCATCCCCTGGGCCATGCCCGAGGTTGTCGTCGGCATCATGTGGCGCCTCGTCTACAACCCCGACGCGGGCATCCTCAACGAGACCATCCGCGATCTCGGCCTCGGCGACGGGCGGGACTGGCTCACCGGGCTCGCCACCGCCCTGCCGGCCGTGATCCTCGTCGGCATCTGGGCCGGGATGCCCCAGACGACGGTCGCCCTGCTCGCCGGACTGCAGAACACCCCGCACGAACTCCACGAGGCCGCCGCCCTCGACGGAGCGGGCGCCTGGCGCCGCTTCCGTACCGTCACCTGGCCCGCGCTCAAGCCGGTCGCCCTCGCCATCACCGCGCTGAACTTCATCTGGAACTTCAACTCCTTCGCCCTGGTCTACGTCCTGACCAACGGCGGACCTGGTGGCCGCACCCGGCTCCCCATGCTCTTCGCCTACGAAGAGGCCTTCCGCTACGGGCAGTTCGGATACGCCGCCGCGATGGGCTGTGTCATGGTCGCCGTCATCTCCGTGCTCCTCGCCCTCTATCTCGTCGGACGGCTGAAGGGGGACCAGGACCGGTGAGCACGCTCCGCACCAGCAAGCCCGCGCGGTTCGGCCAGTACCTTGCCCTCCTGGCGTATCTGGTCTTCCTCGCCTTCCCGTTCCTCTGGCTGATCTCCACCGCCTTCAAGCCGGCGACGGAACTGGGCTCGCTGCACCCGACATGGATCCCGAAGGACCCGACCCTCGCCAACTTCCGGCAGGCGTTCGAGGAGCAGCCGCTGCTCCAGGCCGCGGGCAACAGCCTGATCGCCGCCCTCGCGGCAGCTCTGATCGCCGTCGTCATCGCCACGCCCATGGCCTATGTGATGGCCCGCCACCGTGGCCGGCTCTCCACGGCCGCCACCGGCTGGGTCGTGATCAGCCAGGCCTTCCCGTTCGTGCTGGTGATCATCCCGCTCTTCCTCGTCCTGAAGAACCTGCATCTGATCAACAGCCTCTTCGGCCTGGTCATGGTGTACGTCGTCTGGTCGCTGCCGTTCGCGCTGTGGATGCTCGTCGGTTACGTACGGGCCGTCCCGGCCGAGCTGGAGGAGGCCGCGGCCGTCGACGGCGCCGGGAAGCTCCGTACGCTCGCCTCGGTCACCGCCCCGCTGCTCGCTCCCGGCATCGTCGCCACCGCGCTCTTCGCCTTCATCACCGCATGGAACGAGTTCTTCTTCGCGCTCGTCCTGCTCAAGACCCCGGAGAAGCAGACCTTGCCGGTCGTCCTCACCCACTTCCTCGGCGCGGAGGGCGTCGCCGACCTGGGGCCGCTCGCCGCGGCCGCGTTCCTCGCCACGATTCCCTCGCTCGTCATCTTCGCGATCATCCAGAAGCGCATCACGGGCGGGATGCTGACCGGGGCGGTGAAGTCCTGATGCGTGTACGGGTGTTCACGGCGGCCGCGGCCGCGCTGGCGCTGCTCCTCACCGGCTGCTCCGCCGGGGACGACTCCGACGGCGGCCCGATCCGGCTCCGCTTCCAGTCGCTGGCCTGGCAGAAGGAGTCCGTCGACGCCAACAAGGAACTGGTGAAGGAGTGGAACGCGGCCCACCCCGACATCCAGGTCGACTACGTCCAGGGCAGCTGGGACTCCGTCCACGACCAGCTCCTCACCTCCTTCGAGGGCGGCGAGGCGCCCGACATCATCCACGACGCCTCGGACGACCTGGCCGACTTCGCCTACGGCGGCTACCTCGCCGATCTCCGTACCCTCCTGCCCGAGCGCCTCAGGGCCGACATCCCGGCGCGCAGCTGGGAGACCACGACCTTCGGCGACGGGATCTACGGCGTTCCGTTCCTCCAGGAACCCCGCATGATCATGGCGAACAAGCAGATCCTGGAGTCCTCCGGCGTCCGGATCCCGACCCCGGAGAAGCCCTGGAGCTGGGAGGAGTTCCGGCAGATCACCAGGGATTTGACGGCCGCCATGGGCAAGGGGAGATACGCGGTCGCCTGGCCCCTCAAGGAACCCGTCTCGGTCAGCCTCAACCTGGGGCTCTCGGCGGGCGGGCGGCTCTTCCACCGGGAGCCCGACGGAAGGGTGACCATCCGCTTCACCGGGGACGACGGCGTCGTCCCCGGCACCATCAACGACCAGGTGAACACCGACCTCAGCGCCTCGCGCTCCACTCTGGGCACCGGCGGCTCCGACGCCCTGCCGGGCTTCTTCGGCGGCAAGTACGCGATGGTCCCGCTCGGCTTCTCGTACCGCCAGCAGATCACCCAGCAGGCTCCCAAGGGCTTCGAGTGGATCGTGCTGCCGGCTCCCGCCGGGAAGGACGGGCTCGCGCAGGGTGTCAGCCCGCAGACGCTCTCGATCGCCGAGGACAGCCCGTACAAGAAGGAGGCGGCGCGGTTCCTCGACTTCTTCCTCCAGCCGGACAGCATGGTCCGCCTGGCGCGCGGCGACTGGATGCTGCCGACCGGCACGGCGGCGCTCGCGGACCCGTCCCTGCGCACCGCGAAGGACGGCTGGGCGACCGGAGCCGCCGTGGCCGAATATTTGCGACCCGCACCCGCGCAATCGGTGCGCGGCTACCCGGAGTGGAAGGACAAGGTGGCCACCCCGGCGTATCAGGAGTACTACAGCGGCGCGATCGACACCGAAGAGCTGCGCAAGCGTCTGGTGGAGGACGGGAATCTGGTCCTCGCCCGCTACCAGCGTCGCTGAGTCGTCCGCTCGCGCCGGCGAACACGCATATTGTTGGACGAGACGTCTCGTCTCGTTTACTGTGAACGCATGACCAGCACTCCGCGCCCTGCCTATATCGCCATGTTCTCCATCGCCGCCCACGGCCATGTGAACCCGAGCCTCGAAGTGATCCGTGAGCTCGTCGCCCGCGGGCACCGCGTCAGTTACGCCATCCCCGCCTCCTTCGCCGAGAAGGTCGCCGCCACCGGCGCGACCCCCGTCGTCTACACCTCCACGCTTCCGACCGACGACGACCCGGACGCCTGGGGTGCCGAACTCATCGACAACATCGAACCCTTCCTCCATGACGCCGTGCAGGCGCTCCCGCAGCTCGCGGAGGCCTTCGACGGCGACCGGCCCGACCTCGTGCTGCATGACATCACCGCCTACCCCGCTCCTGTCCTCGCACACCGGTGGGATGTCCCCGTCGTGGGACTCTGGCCGAATCTCGTCCCGTGGGAGGGGTACGAGGAGGAGGTCGCCGAGCCGATGTTCGCCGAGCTCAAGGCATCCGAGCGGGGCAAGGCGTACTACGCCCGCTTCGAGAACTGGCTGGCCGAGCACGGTGTCGACACCCACCCCGACCGGCTGATCGCCCGCCCCCGTCGGGCGATCGTGCTCATCCCCCGGGCGCTCCAGCCGCACGCCGAACGGGTCGACGAGTCCGTCTTCACCTTCGTCGGCGCCTGTCAGGGCGACCGGGCGGACCAGGGGGAGTGGCAGCGGCCGGCGGATGCGGAGAAGGTGCTCCTGGTCTCGCTGGGCTCGGCCTTCACCAAGCAGCCCGACTTCTACAAGGCGTGCATCGATGCCTTCGGGGACCTGCCCGGCTGGCATGTCGTGCTCCAGATCGGCGCCTTCGTCGACCCGTCGGAGCTCGGCGAGATTCCGGCCAATGTCGACGTGTGCTCCTGGGTCCCCCAGCTGGCGATCCTGAAGCAGGCGGACGCCTTCATCACCCACGCGGGGGCGGGCGGCAGTCAGGAGGGGCTGGCCACCGCCACCCCGATGGTCGCGGTCCCGCAGGCCGTCGACCAGTTCGGCAACGCGGACATGCTCCAGTCCCTGGGCACGGCCCGGCACCTGCCGATGGAGGAGGCGACCGCCGAGCGTCTGCGTGAAGCGGTGCTCGCACTCGTCGACGACCCCGAAGTGGCCCTCCGCGCCAAGGAGATCCAGGAGCGGATGGCGAGCGAGGGCGGAGCGCGTCGGGCTGCGGACCTGATCGAGGCCGAACTGCCGTAGAACGCGTCGCACTTGAGGGCCCCCGGATGGTCGGGGGCCTTACGCGTGCGCCGAGTTGGGTCGAGTTGACCGAATTATTATTACGAAAGCTTGTTGAGTAAGTCACAGGTGCGCGAAGGTCTTGATTTGCACTCGTCAATGAGCAAGGGTTTCGAGGCAGCTACCGGAGAGTTTCCTTCCAGTGGCTCATCCCCCCACAAATCCTGACGAGGAGACCCCTCTTCATGGCAATACACAAGCGTGTCCGCCGGACGAAGCTCATCGCCGTCTCGACCGCGATCGCGGCCGCGGCCGGAGTCACCGTCTTCACCACCCAGTTCGCCGGCGCGGCCCCCACGCCCGCCCTCGGAACTGTCTACGGTCTCGGCGCGGAAGGCGCCGTCGCAGGTAGCTACGTCGTCCTGCTGGACGAGAAGGCCGACAAGAGCGAGCTCGCGAAGGAGTACGGCGGCACCCTGCGCCGCAGCTACGACTCCGCGGTCAACGGCTTCTCGGTCAACGACCTCTCGGAGACCGAGGCCAAGCGCCTCGCCGCCGACCCGGCCGTGGCCAAGGTCGTCCAGAACAAGAAGTTCTCCATCAACGCCACCCAGACGGACCCGCCCTCCTGGGGTCTGGACCGGGTCGACCAGGCCGAGACCGCCGGGGACAAGAAGTACACGTACCCCGACAAGGGCGGCGAGGGCGTCACCGCGTACGTCATCGACACCGGAGTCCGCGTCAGCCACGAGGACTTCGGCGGCCGTGCCGTCGACGGCTTCGACGCCATCGACAACGACGAAACGGCCCAGGACGGCAACGGCCACGGCACGCACGTCGCCGGCACCATCGCGGGCACCGCCCACGGTGTCGCCAAGAAGGCCAAGATCGTCGCCGTTCGCGTCCTCGACGACAACGGCTCCGGTACCACCGAGCAGGTCGTCGCGGGCATCGACTGGGTCACCAAGAACCACCAGGGCCCGTCCGTCGCCAACATGAGCCTCGGCGGAGGCGCCGACCCCGCCCTCGACGACGCCGTCAAGAAGGCCATCGCCGCCGGCGTCACCTTCGGCGTGGCCGCGGGCAACGAGTCCTCGGACGCGGGTCAGGGCTCCCCCTCCCGTGTCCAGGAGGCGATCACGGTCGCCTCCTCCACCGAGGACGACCAGCAGTCCAGCTTCTCCAACTTCGGTTCCGTGGTGGACCTCTACGCCCCGGGCTCGGAGATCACCTCGGCCTGGAACGACAGCGACACCGGCACCAAGACCATCTCGGGTACGTCCATGGCGACCCCGCACGTGGTCGGCGCAGCCGCCGTCTACCTCGCGGGACACCCGGACGCCACCCCGGACCAGGTCGCCCAGGCACTGGTCGGCGGAGCGACCCCCGACAAGATCTCCAACCCCTCCGAGGGCACCGCCAACAAGCTGCTCAAGATCGTCGAGTAGCGGCCCCGGCCCGATGACCGGCGGCCGCCGTGCCCTCCCCCACGGGGCACGGCGGCCGCCTATCGTGTGACCATGACGAAGACGTACGCCGTTCTGCTGCGCGGAATCAATGTGGGCGGACACCGCAAGGTGCCCATGGCGGAGTTCCGTTCCCTCCTCGAGAGCCTCGGCCACGGCGACGTCAGGACCTATCTCCAGAGCGGGAACGCCGTCTTCACCACCGACGCCGACGAGCGGGAACTCACCGCCGGCATCGAGGACGCCATCGAGAAGCACTTCGGCTTCCGCGTCGACTGTCTCGTCCGCGACGCGGAGTACCTCGCCGCCGTCGCCGACGACTGCCCCTTCCCCGCCGCCGAGCTGGAGGGGAAGCAGCTCCATGTCACGTACCTCTCCGAGCGGGTCGACCCCGAGCGCTTCGCCGCCATCGACCAGGACGCCTTCCTGCCGGAGGAGTTCCGGCTCGGCGACCGCGCGCTCTACCTCTACGCACCCGACGGCCTCGGCCGGTCCAAGCTCGGCGAGGCGCTCTCCCGCCCCGCCCTCTTCAAGGGGATCGTGGCGACCTCGCGCAACTGGAACACCGTGGTCAAGCTGGTGGAGATGACCCGGTCGTAGCGCCGAAGGGACCCCACCGTCCCGTTCAAGATCATCCGGGTGCAGAATGACCCGTATGTCGATGACGAACACACCGAAAACGGCAACGATCGACGATGCTGAGCCGATCGGCCGCACCCTGACCCGCGCCTTCGACCACGACCCGATGATGCGCTGGTTCTTCCCCGACGACGCCTCGCGCGAGGCGCGGTTGGGCCGCTACTTCACCACGATCTTCACGCGTCAGTACGTCCGCCACGGAGTGTGCGAGCACACCGAGGCCGCGGCCGCCTTCTGGGCGCCTCCGGAGGCGCAGGCCAAGGCCGTTCCCGACGCGGAGACCATCCGGGAACTCCAGGACATCCTCGGTGACCGGGCCCCGCTGTTCAGGGACGCCGTCGAGACGGCCGCCGCGCACACGCCCCAGGAGCCGCACTGGTCCCTGGCGCTGATCGGCGCCGACCCGGCCGCGCAGGGCCAGGGGCACGGGGCAGCCCTGCTGCGCTCGGGTCTCGCCAAGGCCGACGCGGCGGGTCTGCCCGCCTATCTGGAGTCCTCCAGCCCGTCCAACCTGCCCTTCTACGAGCACTTCGGCTTCGCCGTGCGCGAGGAGTTCCGGCTGCCGGGCAACGGGCCGGTGCTGTGGGGGATGTGGCGCGAACCGCGCGGCCCCGAGGCTTCGTAACGAAACTCAGGCCGGCGGCGCGTCGTCCGCGGCGCGCCAGGCGATCGCCAGACCCTCCAGCCACGCCGGGGGCAGCTCGGCGTCGTCCCACTCCGTCCGCAGTGCGGACGGAGTGGCGGTGAGGCGTTCGAGGACGGCGATGCTGGTGGGGGAGTGGATGAGGGAGTAGCGGCCGTGGACGGCGATGCGGCTGCCGGGGCCGTACTGCGCGTACACCTGGGTCAGTCGGCTCCGATGGGTCTCGGCGAACTCCTCGAGCCGCCCCGCGTACCCGACCCGTTCGACGACGCCCATCGTGCCGAGGACGGCGGTGAGGACCTCGTCCGACACCTCGGGGTCGAGGTCCGAGGCGTGGCTGAACGCGAGGTAGAGCGGGGTCACGGCGACCTTCGCCCGCTCCACGTCCACCATCCCGACCGGGGTACGGGCGCGTGCGACGCCGTCCTGGCCACTTCCGCGCAGGGGATGGTCGGTCAGCGCCGGGCCGATCGCGCGCCGCAGGGCCCGCTCGGCGAGGTGGACGAGTTCCGCGTCGACGGCCTGGGCGCCGGCGAGCCAGCCGGAGGCGTACGGCTCGCCGCCTTCCGGCGGGACGCCCACGATCTTGCCGATCTCGCCGTGGGCCTCCGCGATCGCACCGGCCTCGACCAGCGCGATCAGCTCCTCGGCGTCCACGTGGAACACTCCCGCCCGGCCGAGGAGTTCAAGGAGGGTCTTCTTCGCGTTCATGACGCTGGCGGAGTCCAGCGGGTGCTGGCCCTCTTCGGCGGTGTCGATGATGTCCTCCTCGTCGGCCTCGGCCTGGTGCGGAGAGGCTTTCAGCTGGGGGTGGCCCTCGTCCAGCTTCTCAAAGATCGCCGGACGGAGGGCGGCTCTCCTGGCCGAGGGCCCGTTCCACCGTGGCGTAGGTGACGCCGTGGTCCGCCAGGGTCTCGGCGACGACGCCGGGGCGGGCGGTGAGCGCGAGCAGCAGATGCTCGTCACCGATCGCCTTCTCGCGGCGCCCGAGACAGACGCGCAGGGACCGCTCCAGAACTCCCTTCGCCTCGCTGGTGAAGGGCCGGTGCCCGGTGCGGCGGACCCGCTCGTCACGGTCGTCGGCGAGTGCGCCCGGGCCGTGTGCCTCCTCGACCCGGGCGACGATCTCGGACACGTCGATCCCGAGCCCGGCGAGCGCGTCCGTGTCCGCCTTGGAGAGCCCGCCTCGGCGACGCGCATCCATGAGCGCCGCCTCCAGCGATTCCCGCCGATCCGTCACTCCCAGGGCCCGCAGGACGAAGGACGCCTTGGTGCCCTCGGCGTCGAGAAGCGCGAGCAGCAGATGCTCCTCGGTGACCACGGGAGCGCCCTGGCTTTCGGCCTGGACCACCGCCCCCTTCACCACCGCCCGGGCCCCCTTCGTGAACCGTTCGAACATCAATGCCTCCCGTGCTTCTTGTGGACGGCCTGACGGCTCACGCCCAGCTCCGCGGCGATCTCCTGCCACGACCAGCCCTGGGCGCGGGCGCTGCGTACCTGAACGGCCTCCAGCTGTTCGAGGAGCCGCCTCAGTGCGGAGACGGCGCGGAGCCCGACCCGGGGGTCGCGATCCCCCGCCCGCTCGGCGAGATCGGTTGCATCGGTCATGCTGTCAACTTACGTTGACAGCCCTCTCGTGTCAACCATGGTTGACACGTTTCGAGGGGTGATCTGAGGACAGGTCCCACAGACGGGACTCCTCGGAGAACTGGTGGCAGTTGACTACGCGAGCTCGCCACCACCGGTCTCAAGCCGATGCCTCCTCCGCACCGTTGGCACCGCCGTCCTCCAGCACCTTCGGCATCCCGTTCACCAGCACCACCACCTCGGTCACGTCCCCGCCCGCGGAGCGCCCCACCCACACGGGATACGTGCCGTCGCCCGTCGTCGCGAAGGCGACCAACTCGCCGCCGGATGCCTCGTCCCGAGTGCGCACCATGTACATGGAGTCGGGGATGTCCTCCCCGACATCCGGCTCCCCATGGACAAGGTGTCGCTCGAAGAGCCGGTGGAGCGACTCCCAGGCCCCGGCATCGGCGAAGCATCCGGTCGCGCCGTCGGTACTGAAGCCGAAGACCTCGTCCTCGCCGAGCAGCCGGGGGTCGTCATCCGGTCCGAGGGCCATCTCCCACGAGGTGGAGGGGGTCTCGCCGACGCGAAGCCGAACCGCCGTGGTGTCCGTACGGGTCACCCATCCCTGGCGCCACTCGCAGTCGTACCCGACGCGGACCTGTGCTTCGTCGAGCACGTACTCCCCCGGCGGGACAGGGACCGTGATGGCGGGTCCTTCGCCGAGGAGGTCGTCCGGTCCGGATATGGCCAGCAGGCCGCTCGGCACACGCAGGGTTCCGGTCCGGCGCGGCTCCAGGACCGTCATCTCGGAGTGGTACCCGTCGGTCACACGCGTTCCGGGCCGAAACAGTGCGTCGAGCGGCCCGGGCT